>JAYUVA010000838.1:0-8039 GCA_043754375.1 Candidatus Kuenenia sp.
TGTTTGGGCTCGCGGGAAACATCGAACGCATCAGTCGCCTGAGTCTGCATGCGAAACGCCAGCTCGAAGGACTGGATGCGAGATTCCAGCTGAGTGTCACCGGGTCGTTCGGCCAGATGCTGCCGGTTGAGAGACTGCAGCAAACTCAGTTGCAGGGACTGATCCTTCGGAGTGATGCGATCATTGCGAATGTTCTCAATGAGCTTTTCAATATCCGTATGCTTCGTATCGACGTACGTGCCCTGATAGACGCCAGGCAGGAAACCGCTCTGCCAGTTCTGCGATTCCTGAATTGGGAAGCCGCCGGGACACATGGCCACGAACGCCGGCAGATTCTGATTTTCAGTTCCCAGTCCATAGGTCAGCCAGGATCCCATACTCGGCCGCACCAGCCTCGCTTCGCCGCAGTTCATCAGGAGAAGTGACGGTTCGTGGTTCGGCACGTCGGCATGCATCGACCGAATAATGGCCATGTCGTCCACATGCTGCGCCACGTGCGGAAATAATTCGCTGACTTCGATGCCGCTTTGGCCATAACGATGAAAGCGATAGGGCGAAGGAAACAATGCGCCCGTCGGACGTTCGGTCTTCAGATTTCCGTCTGAAATCGTCTGCCCGCCGCGCCGCTGGAGTTCCGGTTTCGGGTCGAACGTATCCACCTGTGAAGGCCCGCCGTTCATAAACAAATGAATGACGTGCTTGATTTTCGAAGGGAACTGAGCCGGTTTCGGCAACATCGGATTTGACGACTCCGCTCCGAGTGAGGGATGCGCTGCATCGGCGGTCAGCATCCCGGCCAGCGCCATGGAGCCAAATCCCATGCCGCAGCGCGTCAGCATTCCGCGGCGACCAACGGCAATCGGCGAAGTGTCGGGTTCTGGTATCAACGGATTCATAAAGTCAGTCCACAAAGACAAATTCGTTGGTCAGCAGCAAAGCCTGAGCCAATTGCGACCATTCACTCAGCCTGCCAGCACCTGGGCTGTCGCGAAAGTCGTCGTCCGACTTCCAGATGCGGTGAATCTTTCCACCGACGAACTGCGTGATCCTGATCTTTGACTGGAATGAGTCATGAGAATCGTTGGTTCGGCAATCGATCACAAAGTCGATGTTCTGGCCGGCAGTGACGTCGAATGCTTCAACCGATGCCGACGCAGTCGAGTTATGGGCGGTCGCATCTGCTATCACGCCTCGTCCGGGAGTCACGATCCGGCAGCGGACGCCATCCCCTTCTTCTTTTTCATGTACCACAACGCAGTTGACGAAGATGCGACAATCACCATCCGCCGTCCAGCGACGAACCGCACACAAGGACAATGTGCCGCCGGAATGACCGCCGCGACGGTTCAACGATGTCCAGCCGAGTTTCTCGTCGGGCATCTTTTCCCCGCCCTGAAATGTTCCATCCTTCATCGACGGAAATTCGGAAAATGCAGTCACTGTCTGAGTGGCCTCATCCATTGTGCCGTAGCCGTAACTCCAGCCTGCGGGACCCGACGAGTTCTTTTGATCTGCCTGAAGTTGCGTCACGTACGCCGCAGATTGAGCAATCTCGATCAGCGTGGGTTGTCGCCGCAGAATCGTCTCAAAAAGTAATCGAATCCGGCCCGTCAGATCGCCCGAACTCTCCGCCGATTCTGTCGCCTGAGAAATCTCAGTTGCGCGATCCATGATGAACGGGCTGTTCAGTTGGAACAATGCCTGCTGCGGGACCGTCGTCTGAAAACGCTTTGCAGCATGGGCATCGGGACTGGCAACGTCGAAAGTACGAAACAGGCCCGGGAAATTCTGGCGGTCGATCCGGGCGTAGATCGTGCGTCGTCCGGTGCCTGTGTCTGTTGTCACATCCACAGACGTGCCGCCGATTGCCGGATCAAGTCGTCCAGCCACCGCCAGTACGGCATCACGTTGTCCCTCGAAATCCAGTCGCGTGCGGTTCATTCGGGCAAACAGGCGATTCTCGGGATCAACCGCTTCGGCATCGGTGCGACGATCGGAACTTTGCTGCCAGGACTCCGACATGACAATCTGTCGAATCAGCGACTTGATCGACCATTGATGATCCATAAAACTGATTGTGAGATAGTCGAGCAGTTCCGGATGCGTCGGCGGATCTGTCCTGACACCGAAGTCACTTGGCGAATCGACCAGCCCGCGATCGAACAAGTGCATCCACACGCGATTCACGGCCACGCGGCCCGTGAGAGGGTTATTGCGGTTGGCGATGGAATTTGCCAGCTCGAGTCGGCCGCTACCATCCGAAAACGACGGCGCATCGGATGCAGACAGGGCAGTCAGGAAACGACGCGGGACAGCATCCCCGCGATTCCCCGGACTGCCACGTTGAAAAATCACGGGCTCAACCGGATCCGCGCGATCGACAAGTCGCAGCGTCGATGGTTCGTTCTTCGGCTCATCCGAAGACGCGAAGACGCCGTACAGCGAGTAATAGTCAGCCGTCGGGATCGGGTCAAACTTATGGTCGTGGCATCGCGCACAGGTGGCCGTGAGTCCCAGCATGCCCCGCGTCACAACGTCAATGCGGTCATCAATGATGTCATGCGGATTGTTCAGAAATCTGCGGCCCAGCGTAAGGTATCCCATCGCGGCCAATTGCGCCGGATCATCGGAACCAGGCATGCGGTCCGCAGACAGTTGTCGCTTGAGAAATTCATCGTAAGGCATGTCATCGTTCAGAGCCTTGATCACCCATTCGCGAAATCTCCATGCGTCCGGATATTCCCGATCTTCAGTGAACACATAACCCTTTGTGTCGGCGTACCTGGAAATGTCCAGCCAGTATCGCCCCCAGCGCTCGCCAAAATGGGGCGAAGCGAGCAGACGATCGATGTAAGCGGTTTTCCAGGTCGTCAGTGTTCCGTTTTTCGCGCCGGCATCGGCTTCTGCGAGTTCACTCAATTCCGGTGGCAATCCTACTAACGCATACGACAGGCGCCGAACGAGAACGCGGGGCGATGCGTCTGGAGACAGCGTCAGATTCTTTGCGGCCAGCCGAGCTTTCAAAAAATGATCGATCGGATGTTCGTTCCCGGGCACGGCGGACAGATCGGGCATTGATGGTGGAACAAAGGCCCAGTGCTCTCGCCATCGTTCGGCGCGGCGTTTGGCTTCTCCTTCAAGGTCGGCGGATTCCGGCCAGACCGCTCCGTTTGTGATCCACTGCTGGACGTAAGCAAGTTGCTCGTCGTCCAGTTTTCCGGACGGCGGCATCTGTGTGTCGTCTGCCGCATAATGCAACACCTTCAACAGGCGACTCTCGTTCGGAGCCGCAAGGTTGATCAGCAGCGCTTCACCCGCCCTGCCCTTCAGTACGTCGTCACGCCGGTCAAGCCGAACACCATTCTCCTGTTTAGTCGGGCCGTGACATTCGATGCATTTTTCGAGCAGCATGGGTCGAATACGCTGTTCAAAAAAATCGTGTACATCAGCAGCAACGGCAGCGTGCTGTGATGCCGAAAGCAGGACAATCACGGCAGCGACGACGCGCCGGAAGGAGTCGAAAACTGATTTTGGCAAGTTGTGAGTCATAGCGAACACGGACCGTGAATTCCCGGACGCGGGTGCGGTAGGCGAAGAAATAAAAGGCGGGCTTTGAACAAGATGAGAGGGCAACTGAGGCGGGAGGAAAGCAGGAATACAAACCTCGAACGACTGTGTCGCAGGCAAAAGCATGTACTCCACAGGAAAATCGTACGCTTTCCACGAGACGCAGCAATCGAATGTATGGCTTTCGGGGATTTTCCCGCCAGAAACTCGGTTTGGACGGTCACTTTCTCATTGTCGCTTTGGTGGTTTGAATTCAGGCACTCGTTTTTACGATACATCAATCTACAGTACCTCAAGTAGGGTGTGCGGAGCGTTAGCGGAACACACCAGTTTCTGACTCGTTCCCGAAAAGGTGCGTTTCGTTCCGCTTCCGGCACCGTACAATCAACTCAGAGTAAAGACTGAAACGAATTCAGATATGGAAGATTCGATATGACAAGCAAAAGACAAACGGTTGCGATCACTGGCGCGTCGGGGATGGTTGGGACGGCATTGGCGACTGTGTTGCGGGAATCCGGGCACACTCCGTTCAATATCACGCGGAAAGCATCGGGTGAATCAGGCGGAAACATCCTCTGGGATCCTGCGAGCGGGCTCAAGGATCCTTCTCGGCTGGACACTGTCGAGACCGTCGTTCATCTGGCAGGTGAAAACATCGCGGCCGGACGCTGGACACCAGCAATGAAGGATCGAATCCGTCGAAGTCGGATAGAGGGAACGCGAAGTCTGGTGAAGTCCATCGCAGCCTCCAGTCATCGTCCGAAGACGTTCGTCTGTGCCTCCGCAATCGGCTTCTATGGCGAACGCGGTGACACGCTTCTTGACGAAAATGCAGTTGCGGGAAAGGGATTTCTCGCCGACGTCTGTCGCGAATGGGAACATGAGGCGGAGGCGGCGAAAGACCTTGGATTGCGAGTCGTCAAAGTGCGGATCGGTGTGGTCCTCAGCCCCAAAGGCGGAGCACTGGCAAAGATGCTGCTGCCGTTTAAGTTGGGGGCTGGTGGAATCATCGGGTCAGGAAAACAATACTGGAGCTGGATCGGCCTGCATGATCTGGTGCGCATCATTGCCTTCTGCATTGATCATGATTCGATTCAGGGTGCGGTCAATGCGGTCAGTCCGAATCCGATGACGAACTACGATTTCACCAAAGGCGTCGGCCGCGCGTTGCATCGGCCGACATTGTTTCCACTGCCGGCATTTGTCGCGAAACTGGTGCTCGGCGAGATGGCGAATGACCTGCTGCTGTCCAGTACTCGGGTGACTCCGAAGAAGCTGAAAGAGCACGGATTTGAGTTTCATTATCCCGAACTCGCCGGCTGCCTGGAGCATGAACTGTCGTGACCGCCATTGTCCGTGATCCTGAATCACCGCTTTGCCGTGGAACGCCACGCTGGCAACGCACCGTATTGCTTATTGCAGGACTGCAATGCCTCATCTGGGGCGTGTTCATCATCGGATGGCCCGAGCGGTCGTCGCTCGCATACGGATTTGCTCAGCCGCCAGCGGAACTGTTTCTGTGGCAGGGGATGGGATTAGTAATCGTGCTTTTCGGCCTTGGCTATGCGATTGCCTCGAGGAATCCATCACAGCACTGGGTGATCATTCTGATCGGCCTGCTGTCAAAGTCGCTCGGCCCGATCGGAATGGCCTGGAGCGTCAATCAAGGCGAAGTTTCCAGCCGCGTTCTGTACCTGATCCCGATCAATGATCTCATCTGGCTGATTCCCTTTGGCATGATTTTGCTTCGTACTACTAACGTTCAAAAACTTCGCGTGGCGCGCAAATCCCGGCAAACATGACCAACAAATATGACCGGGGAACACTGATCGGCGCTGATCTTCACTGATGGTGCAATTGGCGTGGATTAGCGCAGATCAGCGGCGATTAGTGTTCCTTGCTTTTGTGATTTTGGGTTGCGGGCGAAGCCGGCGCTGGGTGTTCTGCGGTCGTCAGTGACGAGACTTGAAGTATTTTCTTTCCTCGGGAAGATTCCCAGCGGATGGAACGACACAATCTCAGGGACACGAGTGATCAAGAGTCGTTAAACGGGTGCAGTCGCGGATGATTGTTCAAGTAGGTCCTTTCTGCCGGAAAGGACTTTCGCCGCAAGGCGAACCGCCATGGGTCGCACATCCGCTCGACGTCTCCGCTTGGCCGTCCTTTCGACCGCGACTCGTCGCTGGTCGTGGCTCGGCCGCGAAGTCCTGCTCGGCAAGCAGGACCTACCGAATTCGGCGACTGCACCCCCGTTAAAATTGGTCAAGCCGGAACTGTTTCTCTTGAGGCAGCAAATTGCTATAAGACGTTGTGTTGAAACGTTTGGGGGAAAAGCTCTGGAGTTGCTATGAAGCGTTCAACAAAAGCGTCACTCCTGAGCTTCGTCCTGCCGGGGGCGGGCTTGTGGTATTGTGGCTGGCGGAAATCAGCCATCGTGAACTTTGTACTTGCCGCAGCAATTCCCATTGTGGGGCTGACGACAGTTTTTTTCTCAGAACATATTCCATGGGTATTCCTTGCCGTTGCGGCTGGCTCCGCGGGAATCGCACATGCAATGTCAGGTTCCGGTGACTGATTTTACAGCACCGATTCAGACTTTTTTCCAACATGCACTTTCAAGGGAAAATCGATCATCATCCACGAAGTCGCTGGCGACATCTTACTGATCCAAAGCACAGGCCGTTGCCCACGGAGTGGCGCCAAACGATCATTTTGACAGCGGGACTGGCTCTGGCCCTTCGCGAGCAATGGCCGGCGCTGGCCGAAGATTTTCGCCACTACGCTCATCAGACACATCCGAAGCCGGGCGAGCTTTGGGTGTGGGGGGCATGGATTGGTCTGCTGTTCATCCATTGATCGTTCAGCATTTGGGCGATCTGCCAATCCCCGTTTATCTCTACACGACCTATGCCAAGGGCCAGCACGCGAACGAACCTGGCATGTAGATCGTATCCTATCAGCCGCAGTGCGCTAGCACCCGGTTGTCCACGTAACTCTGCGTGAACCGGACGCTAGCGGTCTGTTGATTTAGTGATTATTGGGGCTCAAAGTCATACTAACCCGAAGCGCCAGCGAGGAATTCAGCCGTTTCAGCCTCGCTGGCGCTTCGGGTTGGTATTAAATCAACAGACCGCTAGCGCGTACCGGCTGATAAAAGAAATCGAGCCACAGTCAGACTTTTTCACAAGGTGCACGCATATGATCAGGTTGCTTGTGCTGCACGGACACCCAACGGATCCCGAAGCGTTTGATCGACACTACCGAGAAGTTCACATCCCAATCGCAAAGAAGATGAAGGGACTCAAAAAGTCGACCATTGGCAAAGTCACAGCAACGCCTGATGGCGGCCCCTCTCCCTTCTACTACGTTGCGGATCTCTACATGGAATCGAAAGCAGAGTTTGAGGCACTGCTGGCCTCTACCGGAAGGCAAGGCAGCGGTGGCTGACGTTCCGAACTATGCGACCGGTGGAGTCCATTTTCTGGACACGGAAGTCATCGATGTGATTTGAGGTGCCGATGTCAAATCCCTACGCGCCGCCAACTGTTAACGAATCTAAAACCGGTAATCGATTTCTCTGGCGAATTGCTGGTTTCGTTTTCATGACGCTTGGTCTGATGATGCCGGTCATTTCGACGATGCTCTTTGGAGGACTCCCGATCGGCCTCGGGGGAATCACAGGACTGCTGATTCTCTCTGCCGGAATTCTGATGGTGGCCTTCTCGCTGCCAGGTCAAACGGATTCAGAAAAGCGACGGAAAAGATGCCTGCTGTGGCTGATTCCTGTGCTGGCAATTCTGATCATGGGAGGAACACTCTTCATCCACACCGTGCGCCTGGTCCATCTGACACGGCAAACGCAGCAGGACGCGATGTATCAAAGAGACCTGGCTCAAAAGGCTCTGCAACAGTTGGAACTCCAGCAGAAAAATAACTGTGAAAGCCCGGCGAGGAATTAACGATTCTGAAACGACTGACTCAGCCCTTTTTTCGTGCAATTGTATTCATGCGAATTCCGTGTCCTTCAGTTCATTTCCGGGGCTCACGATTCAGCCAATTCACCATCGCCGGTGTGACCAGATCTGCCGCGTCCTGTTGAATGAAATGATCCGCTGCCGGCACGGTGACGAGTGTCAGATCCTTATCGATCCATTGCCATGTATCATTCAACGCACCTGGTAACAGCGCTTTGTCCTTCAGTCCGTGAAACATCAGCACTGAGCACTGAATTTTCGGGCCGACGTCGGCTGGGGCCGTGTACGGTTCACGAGGGTAATTGGCCTTGTCGTAGTTCAACATCCCTTCAAACGACGATCGTTGAAACGCCTGAATGTATTTCGCGCGAGCTTGCTCATCATGCTGGTCTTGCCACTCTGACTCACACTCCCAGCCCAATGAAGTTCCTGAACTCCATTCTCTCCAGGCCGGACAACGAACGCCCTTTTCTGATCCTCGTTGCTGGCTTCCCGGCC
>JAYUVA010000839.1:0-2645 GCA_043754375.1 Candidatus Kuenenia sp.
GAATTCGAAAATCTTTTTTCGAATCTGTCATTGACGTTATTCAAGACCGTCGCTGACCCCTTTTCGTCTTCGTTATGGTTGAGGCATGGGAAGACCAAAACGATCAGCTCCGGGCGGTTGGATTTATCATGTGCTGAACCGCGCGAACTCGCGGATGCCGATCTTTACGAAGGATGAGGATTTCATCGCATTTGAGACGGTGCTTCAGGAAGCAGTGGCCCGCACGGGGACTCGTCTGCTTTCGTATTGTCTGATGCGAAATCACTGGCACCTGGTGTTGTGGCCTCAGGAAGATGATGAGTTGTCTCGGTTTGTTGGCTGGCTGACACTGACTCACACGCAACGTTGGCACGCTCATCGCAAATCGACGGGGTCGGGTCATGTTTATCAGGGTCGATTTAAGTCCTTTCCCGTTCAGGACGATGACCACTTTCTGACTGTCTGCCGGTACGTGGAACGGAATGCACTGCGTGCAAATCTGGTGAAACGGGCGGAAGACTGGCGTTGGAGCAGTCTGTATCGCTGGTCCTCAGGAACATCGACCGAAAAAGAACTCCTGTCGACATGGCCCATGCGGCGGAATGCCGGCTGGCTGGAGCATGTGAATTCAGCTCAGACAGACGCAGAACTCGCGGCCATCCGTCGCAGCGTCAATCGAGGCTCGCCGTTTGGAGATGAAACATGGGCGACCACAGCGACCAAAAAACTCGGCCTTGAAATCACCTCCCGCCCACAAGGAAGACCAAAACTCAAATAAACGGTTCCTGACACCTTTTTGCCTTCCCCCTTATTCAAGACCGTCGCTGACACCTTTTCTCGGTTTGACACCGTTTCTCGGTTTCGCTGAGACCGTTTGTGATTTTCATCGGAAGTTCGTGGAATCGCAGCCCTCGAAGATCGTTGGCCTCCACAGCTTTCCGAAAAACATCGTTCACGATTAGGCCGCCGCCGCTCACTATTGGCAATTTGAATATATGTTTACCTTCGGTCAATTCATTTCGAAATGCGTACCGATAGATGCGGGCGATTCGTTGATCGCCACCCGAATATCGATCTACCTCACTGGCATCGGCGTCGAGAGCGTCAATCGTTCGCATGACATGGATAATGTAGTACGTACCGTGAAATGGATGGGCAACCGGCAGGGCTTCACATGCATCGCCAATCACCGGCTTCAAGACGTTCCAAGCACGTTCGCTCATCATCGGCACCTTCCTCTTGTTGCTGACGCTGGGGAAATCGCCGACTTCTGGCGGATTGTCCATAAACCCGTGGCACGTAAGCACCTCCCATCCCGCACTTATGGGAGTGTCAATCCAGTGAATTCTGGAGACCTTCTCACTATCGTCATCGTCATCAACCTCGCCGACATGAAATCCAACACCAGCAAACGAGTTCGCATCCGGGTCGTATTCATAGTATCGCCGTCCTGGAGTGTTTGTTGCTTGATTCACGGGAATTGTCCTCCAGCGATTTCGCCCCTGAGCCGTGCGAGTTCATCAAGAAGTCGTTGTCGTCCGGCTGCCCAGTCGCTGGCACCTCGAGTCGCGTTGTCTAGGCGATCACTGACTCGATCAATCGCATCATGCGAATGCAACCCGTGACCATGATGAGCCGGCTTCGCCCCAGAGGGCTTAAGGCCGACGCCGTTGACCGCATCGTTGATGTCAATCTGGTATTTGTCGAGAAACTTGCGAGCGGCGGCGGCACGGGGATGCGTTGACTGAACGACATGGTGAGCATCCTCGCCGGCCTGGATCGCATTGCCCATGTTTGCCCGAAGTAGCTTTGAGTTCTTGGCAGTATCCCAAAGATTGGATGACTTCCATAGATTACTTGGGGCGCAGGACGCGGCCTTTGCCGCACGTTTTGCATCCTTTGCCTTATCGACGATAGCACTGAGAAGTGCAATTGCATGTGGCACCCCAGTTGCAGCAGTGACTTCAATCGCCGCTTCAGTCTCGATCTCCGTAATCAAGTCATTCGCGGTACCTGCCGCCTGACTCAGACCAGCGTGTTGATTATTGACTCCGCCGCCCTGCGCCAAATTCATGTGTCCAGCAGACAACCCCGGCTGCAACGTTGAGGGTGCGTGTAGCGCTTCACTGGAAATCTGTCCATATAATTCCGTTGCTGTCGCAGGTGCATCTGAAATCGCATCGCAAATGAATCCGTAATCCGAATCAATGGTAATCGTGCGGCCACCGTCAGTCCATGAGGACCAGACATCCTCTCCCATCGTTACCGAATATCCCCAGCGGTGTGCGCGGTCGAAGAGGTAAACTCCGTATGTGCCATATCGTTCGATGTAGGAATCCCATACGGCATCAGGAATCCCCGTTATGGAATTCACAGTGCCTTTGTGGTACGACGGACTCTGTAGCCAAGCTTCATATGTCGGAATTTCCGGAGTGATCGCAGAATTCTCGGGGTAAAGATGGCTCAGATCATCCATCCCACTCGGATCCACCGCATTCGGAAAACTGTTCCCCACCATGCGGCTCAGATTCGGATCTCCGGCACCAAACCCACTCGGGTCTTCCGCGACAAACCTGCCGAGTAGTGGGTCGTACCATCTGGCGTCGTAGTACAGCAAACCGGTCGCCGTATCGAGGATCTGGCCGGTGTAGGTTTGAACCGGAGCG
>JAYUVA010000840.1:0-2729 GCA_043754375.1 Candidatus Kuenenia sp.
CCGCTTGCCTGCGGCTCGCCGTTAAACGGAAAAACTTCTGCACTGGTGCTTACCTGGGCGGGACATCGCCAGAACGCATCCCACCTGAATGAAAACCGGTGGTAGCCCGCATGCTCGAACTTGTCGGTCGTCCCTGCTACGATCTCGGAGTTGTCCTACCTCTTCACGGAACCCACCGAATGTTACAGCGGACCGCCATCATAGCCCTTCTTGCGTTTTCAACGACCACGGCACTGGCGCAACAAACGTGGACTCAAACTGTCGAACCACAGCCTTTTGTGGTAGGGAGTTCGGCTGATACCCCGGCACAGGTCGCTAAACAGGAAATCGCCGACAGCATCTTTGCGGGCGGAATTGTCCCGAAGTGGATCTGGGGCGCGGACAACGGCACAAATTATGTGTTGCGGACATCGGTCGAATTGACGAACGTCAGGACCGCTCGGCTGCGGGCATCGTGCGATAACGTCGGCACGGTGTTTATCAACGGCAAACGAGTTGCAGGCAGCAGCGAATGGCAGGAGCCAATGGATGCGGACGTGACGGCGTCGCTTGTGGACGGCCCGAATGTGATCGAAGCGGAAGTGGAAAATCAAGGTGCTGTCGCGGCATTCGTGTTGAAACTGGCGGTGCTGACCGACGATGGCAAACTGGCTGAGTTCGTGACCGATGAAACATGGAACGTCGCAGCCAAACGCGGAGAACAATCAACTCAACCCGTCGCGTTGCGAGCGACCTATGGCGACGGGCCGTGGGGGAAGGTGTTCGACAATGTGGCCAATGCAAGCCGAGTTCCCGCCGGAGTCTTCGAACTTCTGCCAGGCTTTGAGGTCGAAAAGCTCTTCACTGTGCCGAAGGACGAACTGGGTTCATGGGTCTGCATCGCGTTCGACAACAAAGGTCGATTGCTGGCAAGTGACCAGGGAGATAAGGGGATTTACCGAATTACGGTGCCGGCGATTTCCGGGCGAGCGGCAGGGCGTCAGCCCTCCGAGTCACGCGCTGAATCAAACACGAAGCCAACCCCGGAAGACACACGGAGGGCTGACGCCCAGCCGCTCGCCGAGACCATCGTCGAACGACTCGATTTCTCCAAATGCGAATTCCAGCCGACGGGGGCTCAGGGGATGTTGTGGGCGTTTGATGCGTTGTACTTCAGTTGCAACGGAGGTCCTGGCAGTGGCTTGTATCGAGCCAAAGATACCAACGGCGATGATCAGTTTGATGAATGCGTGAAGCTGAAAGAATTCCGTGGCGGCGGGGAGCATGGTCCGCACGCGCTGCGACTGTCTCCGGATGGCAAGCGGATCTTTGTCATCGCGGGCAACCACACGAAGCCGCCATTCAATCCCGGCGAAGAACTGACCAACAAAGACTTCGCCAGCCGAGTCCCCACGAACTGGGCTGAAGATCACTTGCTGCCTCGCATGTGGGACGCCGGTGGTCACGCCGTCGGAATTCTGGCACCCGGCGGTTGGATCGCCAGCACTGATCCGGACGGCAGGACCTGGGAAATCTTCAGCATCGGCTACCGCAATCCCTACGACATGGCGTTTAACGCGGACGGAGAACTGTTCGCCTATGATGCCGACATGGAATGGGACGTCGGCATGCCATGGTACAGGCCAACGCGAGTCGTCCATGCCACCAGCGGCAGCGAATTCGGCTGGCGCAGCGGTAGCGGCAAGTGGCCCAATCATTATCTCGACAGCCTGCCCCCCATGATCAACATCGGCCCCGGTTCTCCTGTCGGAGTTGAATTCGGGTATGGTCTGAAGTTCCCGGCAAAGTACCAGAAGGCTTTGTACATCTGCGACTGGACCTTCGGCACGATGTACGCTATTCACACCGAACCAGGCATGAGCACGTACACGGCAACCAAAGAAGAATTCCTGTCACGCACACCGTTGCCGCTGACGGATGTGGCTGCTGGTCCTGATGGAGCGTTGTACTTCTCAGTGGGCGGACGAGGGACGCAGTCGGAGTTGTTTCGGGTGACATATGCCGGACAGGAGGCCACAGCACCAACAGAGCTTCAGGATTCCCGGGACGCGCAGATGAGATCACAACGTCGCATGCTGGAGGATTATCATGCGAGGATCGGTGCGAACGGGCCGGATGCTCGACAGACGGCCAACAATTTCTTTACTACGATGAAGGACGACATCCTGTCAGGTGACCGGTTCCTGAGGAATGCCTCTCGGAATGCATTCTACAATTCGTCAATTCTCCGGGATAATCCTCCGGAGTTGTGGATGGCTGGCGCAGATTTTTCGCAGGTCTCCGCCGATGAAATGCTGGGTGTCGTGACTTCCACTGCCAAAGTCCCATTCCAGCAGATCGGTACGGCACAGAACCTTACGGCCGCTGAAATCGAATCGATGATCGGGCTGGCCAGAGAGAAATCGCTGAGCCGTCTGAAAGGGCTGAATTTTGAGCTACTGACGCCTGGAGAAAAACTGAACTATCTCCGTGCCGCAAGTTTGATATTTCTGCGATTGGGCGAGGCAGGAGATGATGTTCGAAACGAATTCGTCAGTCTGCTTGATGCTCAGTTTCCGTCTGACAACGAAGACCTTAACCGCGAACTCTGCCAGATGCTCATCTATCTCAAGTCGCCCACGATCATTGAAAAGACTGTGATGCTCCTGGAAGCACCATCAAAGCCTACCGTCACTGGCGACATGCAGGATCTGCTGGCTCGCAACCGTGGTTATGCCGGCGCGATTCTG
>JAYUVA010000841.1:0-4114 GCA_043754375.1 Candidatus Kuenenia sp.
GTCTTCATTCGTTTGTCCCCAATTCGTTTGTCTAACTCCACGCACCCCGCAATGATTCCCGAAGTGCAATCTGATTCGAAGCCGCCGACAGGTTCCGGACGCTGTCAGCCGGTCGCATGTCTTTATGACAACCGAATTTATGACAAACGAATTGGGGACAAACGAATTGGGGACAAACGAATTGGAGACAAACGAATTGGAGACAAACACGTCGGACGATGATTCCACACAGAAATCCTGCCGCGCCAGCACGATGCACTTGCCCTGTCGCACGCACTGTCGCACGCACTGTCGTAACCTGACAACTCAACTGCGTTTCATCCGGCAGTGATCGAGCGGCAAACTCGCCACGCCGCAAATCGCAGAATCGCAAATGCGAACAAAGCGTTTAACCAGAGCGGCGGTGGTTCGGGTTTTGAAATTGATGCGTGACCCCCGCCGCCAGGTTAACGCCGTCGTTCGTCTGGAGAAACGGTCATGCTCAGGATTCCAGGTCTGATCCATGAACTCATTGATTCCGGGCGTTGGCCCAGAGATCACCAAATGGCGATCCGCCAGAACCTCAAATCATTGGCCGCACCAGAAAAAATTGCGATTCTTGCACCAGAGGAATCAACGCTATTCCTGTTGCCGCCACCATTCTTGACCGTTGGCGAAAAATCCAAACGAAACAAATACTGGCTACACAAGTATGCAGCCCCACATATGATCGACTTTGACTTGGCAGTTGACATCGGAGATTTTGGGCTGGGATCTGATGCTCCAATTCTCCTTGACTACCGCACGGACAATTCAAACCCAAGCGTAATTCGGCTAAAATGGTCGGCTGATGGAACCGCTAATCAATGGGTGCCCATGGCTGACAGTATTCAGCACTTCGTGGATGTCCTTGGTTTGTAGAGTCGTGCATGAAGAAAACCGACGAACAAAGCCGTGAACCGGAGCGGCGAAATCAGGTGGTTTTGAAATGGAAAATTTTTCGGTTCATCGACAAATCTGGGTCTTCCGCCGAATCTGTGGGTGAAATTTGCTATTTGGCAATCGCGTTTGTGGTGGAGAGTGAGCAGCCCAGTGGACGTTAAGTTTATCGCATTGGGCTCAATCCCGAAGCGAGAGGCTGTCGGTCAAGGTTTCCTTGGTTTCTGGCTCGTCCTCAGATGCGGACGATAATTGTGCATGAAATGACGCTAACTCGAGATCGACAGAAGAGGCCGACTGCCCCTTTCGCCGCTGCACAGCCCTTATTTGCGATGGCGATGCGAAGGCATCAACAATAAGATCGGCGCCCTCCAGAGAACCGCCTACGGCTACCGAAACCGAGATTACTTCATCGCTAAACTCTATGCCCTACATCTCGCTAAGTTCGAACTCATCGGATAATCCCGGTTTCCAGGCCGCGCACTTAATTTGTCGTTGAACCGTTATTTCCAGAACACGCATGAACGCGGCGCAGTCTTCCGGCATTTCAAAAATCGTAAGCCGAGCCACCGCTCGATTCAGAACGTTGAAGACTTCACCTGCCGGACAAATGCACATCGTGGGCGCGATCATCGAAAACTCACACAAACGGACATCAAATGAAAAAGAACTGACCTTTTTTCAACTTTGGACAAGGCGGACGTGCCGAAATCCGCGACGACCAGCGAAGGGATAATTTCGCCGGAAGTTTGACTTTGCGATTTTACACGCGAACATTCACGAAATGTGCGGTTGTCCTGAGTGGCGAGAAAACAAGGATCTCTTAGAAGGGCCGTTAATTAGATGTTCGATGAGTTTGAACAGTTTCAGCGATTCCGATCCACCTGGAACGCCGTGCGCATTGAGCGAGCAGTCGAGTTGGGATTGTTCACTTTTGGTGATTCTGATCTGCCGTATTATCTGGTGACATCGTCTTCCGGCAAAGGAGCGGCGGGCAACCCGGCGATGGTGAAAGTCCGCCGCGGCACTGTCATCGTGTCCCGAGCCCGCATCATTACACCTGACACGATGCATCCGGAACTGCGTAATTTCTTCGAAGAACATGAAGAGAGCGGACTGATTGAATTCCTGATGTCCCGCACCGCCGCGTTTTCCAACCTGAAGCTGAGTAACGAATCCGGGCCGGAAAAAATTGTCACCGACACCGTCGAAGAAGCCGTGACTCGATTGAATCGTCAACTGGACGATGAAGAAGAAGACCGCGTCGCGATCCTGTCCGCCCCCGCCGCGCTCGCCGGATTCGCCGTATTTCGATACGCTTCAGAAAGAATTCTTTCAAGTACCCCTGGCAATATTCAGGAACTGCGTGAACGTGGCCTGCTGCCGTAAGCGGAATTGCGCTCGCGACCGGTAACTGTTTCTGAAACACAGACCGCTAGCCGCGGGTAATTCACCTGCAAGAACCGGCGGCTAGCGCCTTGCCGCTCACACAAACAGCGGTATCCCGACAGACTCCTAGGGGAATTTGTGGACCGGGGAGCCGAAAAGTGCGGACCGTTCAGCCGAGAGAAGCGCCCTTTCCGGTCGCAGATTTTTTCACAAAATCGCCGAAACCTGTGACCGGTCCGGGCGCTGAACTGTTGCGACCGATGACGCATCGCCGTCAATCCTACCCCCACTTCGGGGTGAAATGGGGTGCAAAACAATGCAATTGAATAGGATCAATTGCAATGTCGGAAACAGCCGAATACACTCACAATGCCGTTCAAGTCAGTGATTTCGCGGCTGTCGTGTAGTGGCAACACATCAGCTTCCCAAAGCATCGTGAAACCGACACGTTCGGCACAGCGCGAAACGCACAAAACACGATCCTTTCCGAGTGTTTCGGAAACCTGCTCACCTTGAGCAGCGAGGAAAAACAACCAGTACTACCCACTTCATTGAATTGGAAGTGGGTAGGCAGGTTTGGAAACCTTACTATTCGGGGGTAGGCTCAATGGCTCGTAAACCAGTTTACGGATTTCACGAAGCAAGCGGTCAGGCGCGAACAACTTTCAACGGTCAGCGGCATTATCTTGGTGTCCATAACTCGCCCAAGTCGAAGACCGCATTCAATAAGATCATGGCCGAATGGGAAGCCGCGCACGCTGAACGCCGTCCAACCGGAAATGTCGAACTGACGGTTTCACGGTTGGCGTTTCTGTTTCTCAAGCACGCCGACAAGGAATACCGCCGGGACGGGGTGCCGACCGGGGAGACAGCCAACTTCCGACACGCACTGCAGTCCATGAACAGTCTGTTTCATGGTGTCCGGGTCATCGTCATCGGTCCGCAGGCAAGGTCAGCAGGTCCTGAATGCGATTCGGGGAATGAGCCGCAGCGACTTTGTATTCGATCCGCAGGTTGGATTTGAGGAATACGTCCGCAAGGCATTCGGCGACAAGGCCAAAGCCCGCAAGGTTGGCGCTTGCTACACGAAGCACGGGCTGAACACACCAGTCCGCAACGCCTGCATCAAGGCCGGCATTCCTCGCTGGTCACCGGGACAGCTTCGCAAGACCAGAGCGACGCAGGCACGGCACGACGGGGATCTGGAGATCCGCACAGCAGATTCTTGGGCACTCCAGCAAGCAGACGACAGAGCGCCACTATGCTGACGTGGATCTGTCACGAACCGAAGCGAACGCCCTGCTGTTTGGATGATGCGGAGCGATTGCCTACGGGTACTCGTCCTGCAGAAACGTCGGATCTCCAATCAGTGTTCTTGCCGTGCGGACAATTTGAATGTCAGTTCCGGCCAGAAACTAGGGCAGAATTCCGGGCGCAGTTGGGCATGCCTGGAAGTTGGCGATTCCGGTTGGTGAGCATGTTCGCCGGAGACAAATGGCCGCTCGCCCCCAGCGCCACGATGGATTTTTTGAGGCATACTCCGATGTCCAATGGTTGCATTCGCGGCTGTCCTGGATTGAAATGACGATGCCGGAGGAAACGCAGGCAGGCTCTGCTGGGAAGCAACCTGCCAAGGGCCTGTTTGCTTCCGACAACAATCGGCCGGTCTCCGATGCGCCAATGGCGAGTCTGGCTCCTGCCGGCTAATCCCCAATGGCGTGGACTTAAGCGTTTTTCAGTGAGCGGCACGGCGCTAGCCGCCGGTTTTCCCTTTGTTTTCAGGAACAGTTACCGGTGGCTAGCGCCA
>JAYUVA010000842.1:0-6688 GCA_043754375.1 Candidatus Kuenenia sp.
CAGCTTCCTGAAGGGAATCGCGGCTGACGTCACGCTCGCCATGGGACCTGTGCGGATGGAAGGGCAGGACCAGCAGTTTCCGAAAGACATCAAGGGCAATGTTGTCGAACCGGTCAAATTCACAATCCGTGCGGAGAAGTGTCCAAACCGCGCGGGCGTGGAAGCGGTGCTGACTTATTTTACCGGCGAAGTGATGCCGTTCGAAGAATTACTGCGACTCTCTTCGGCCAGCCAGTTCAAAGCCGTGTATCTCGTTGGCGGCGATCCGGAAGGCTGGATGACCGACATCCATGCCGAAGCATTCAGTAAGGTCGAAACCGTGATCGTGCAGGACATTCTGCCGTCGCCAGTGCTGAAACATGCGACGCATGTACTGCCGTCAGGGACATTTGTCGAACGTGACGGCGTGTTCGTGAATCACAAAGGGCTTGCGCAGTTGATTCATCGCTCTGTGCGCGGCCCTGACGGGACGCGTCCGGACGGTCGATTACTGTGGGATCTGGCTCAACGTCAGGGATTAATTCAGACGGAAGCACTGCGAAAAGAAATTGCTGTTCTGATTCCAGCGCTGGCGGCAATTGCCAGTCCCGAAATCAAAGGGCAGGGCGTGTTGTTAAATGAAACAGTGCCTGTGACTATGTAGACAAGGCGCGCGGCAGGGCGTCAGCCCTCCGTGACAATCGCCGATGACGCGGAGGGCTGACGCCCCACCGCTCGCCAAATCAGGATACAAAAGACTTATGCCGGAAATTCTGATCAATCTTCTGACCATCAGCGTTGTCGTCGCGGCGATTCCGGGGGTCTGTAATTATCTCATTCTGCTCGAACGCAAATTGTCGGCATGGATGCAGGATCGTATCGGGCCGAACCGCGTCGGGCCGATGGGATTGTTTCAGCCTTTGGCAGACGGCCTCAAGCTGCTGCTGAAGGAAGATGTTATTCCGCCACATGTCGACAAGGTACTATTTCTGATTGCCCCGGCGATTTCAGTATTCACGGCAATGCTGGCATTTGCCGTTGTGCCATTCGGGCCTGTGGATGACCCCACGATGCCGTCGTTCATCCGCTTTATTATCGCGCCAAGCATCGATATCGGTGTGATCTTTATTTTTGCGATCGGCAGTCTTGGTGTGTACGGAGTTGTGCTTGGCGGCTGGGCATCGAACAACAAATACAGCGCTTTGGGAGCGATGCGGGCGAGTGCTCAGGTTGTGAGCTACGAAATTCCGCTCGGGATGTCCGTGCTCGGGATTGCGCTGCTGTCCGGAACGCTGAATCTTGAAAACATCATGAAGCTGCAGACTGACGGCGGTTTGTTGAGCTGGAATATCTGGTTTCAGCCACTGGCCGCACTCATGTTTTTTACAGCGTCACTGGCCGAAGCGAATCGCCTGCCGTTCGACCTTGCGGAGTGTGAACAGGAACTCATTGGAGGCTGGCACACTGAATACAGCGCGCTGAAATGGGCGCTGTTCTTCCTCGGCGAATACACGCATATGATCACCATCAGCTTCCTGACGTCGATTCTGTTTCTCGGCGGCTGGAGCTTCCCTTTCATCGCGGAAGCGACAAGTGCCTATCCGGGCTTGTGGCTGGTGAAGCTGCTGATTCTGACGGGCAAAGCATTCTTCTTTATCTGCCTGATGATCATGCTTCGCTGGACGATTCCTCGCTTTCGCTTTGACCAGCTGATGGAACTCGCATGGAAGGTGATGATCCCTCTTTCACTCGCGAACCTGGTGATGGTCATGTTCTGCAAACATTTCGGTTTCAGCCAGTGGTGGCTGCTGGTGGGATCGTTGGCGTTGTTCGCCGCCTGGGGCACGATCAGTGCTCGACTGCGGGAAGCGGAATTGGCGGAGCGACCGGGTTATGTGAAAAGAAAAAAGATTGTTCCCGATGTGGCTCATGGAGGCCACGGGACACTCCATTAGAAATATCTGTCGTAGCCGAATTCGTAAGACTTCGGGCATGAACAAAGCATCCGAATTCTTACGAATCCGGCTACGAATTTGAGATTTGAGATTTGAGATTTGAAAACTGACTACTGACTACTTCTTATGTCTGAAATAAAAACAAAGCCCAAAAAAACGGTGACGTGGGTGGAGGAGCCGGAAATGGGCTTCTGGGAATCCACGTTCGTGCCGGCCATCATGAAGGGTCTGAAAACGACTCTGAAGCATGTGACCGATCGCAAAACTGTGACTCAACAGTATCCTGAAGTAAAGCCCGATCTTCCGCTGCATTACCGCGGTGTGCATCGATTGAATCGCGATGAAAAGGACCGCGTCAAATGTGTGGCCTGCATGATGTGTGCCACGGCGTGTCCGGCGAATTGCATATCAATCGAGGCTCAGGCCGCTCCGCCCGATTGGCCGGATCGTGATAAGTTTCCGAAGTCGTTCGTGCTGGATGAGCTTCGCTGTATCTATTGTGGGATGTGTGAAGAAGCGTGTCCTGTGGACGCGATTGAGCTGACTCATATTTACGACCTCACCGGCGAAACTCGTACGTCATTGATGTACGACCGGGAGAAGCTGCTGGAAGTGTACGACCAGACTAAGGACAATCCTCGCGATCCTGTGCGAACGAAACGCGGCATTCTGGGACCGGCCGCAGAATTCAGTTCGTTGCCGACACTTGGACCGGCGACTGTAGTGCCGGATTCTGACCGATCGGCGAAGAATGCAACAGCGGGCGTGATTCACTCCAGTCAGGAGTCGCACTCATGATGACATGGATTCAGCAGCATCCGATGACAATCGTCGGTCTCGTGCTTTGGGCAATTGGAATTCTCTGGCTTATGCCCGGTAAGAAAGCAAGCAAGCCGCGACCGCACATGATTGGCGTGTTGATCGTCGCTGCCGGGCTGGTGACGTTTTGCCTTTCGTGTGGAAAGGCTCAGTCAGAATTTGCGGATGACGTCATGTTCTGGGTTTTCGCCATCGGAGCACTGATGAGCGGTGTTCTGATGATCACGGCTCGCAATCCTGTGTATGCCGCATTGTGGTTCGCACTGGCAACATTGAGCACCTGTGGATTGTTTCTGCTGCAGCATGCTCCATTTTTGGCTGCGGCGACAATTATCGTATACGCCGGGGCGGTGATCGTCACATTTCTGTTCGTCATCATGCTGGCTCAGCAAAGCGGTGCGGCAGGTTATGATCAGCGGTCGAACCAGTCGCTACTCGCCACGATCTCCGCGTTCGTGCTGTTGGGGGCGATAGCGCTGACGTTGGAGTCCGACAAAAACCATATTGTCCGACCGAGCCCCGATGTTGCCGACTCGTCGCGAGAATCCGGTCCTGCGACGGGGAATATGGGTATGGCAATGAGCGTTGATCTGAAGCCAGATGTCATCGTGCCTGTCCTGCCTGGCAATGTCATGAGTAAAGCCAATGCGAAACATCCGGTCGGCAATCTGAAGGGACTCGGAAAGTCCCTGTTTGGTGATTATCTGTTCGCGGTGGAACTTGCCGGAACGCTGTTGCTGGTGGCCAGCATCGGTGCCATTGCCATCGCACCGCGTAGAGAGCAGGGTGCGATATGACACCGGAAGAACAACGATTTTTGTTGGTTGGTGCCGGACTGTTTGTACTCGGTGCAATCGGTTTCTTAACCCGCCGCAATCTGATCCTGATGGTGCTGTCGGCGGAATTGATGCTGCATGGTGTCTCATTAACGCTGGTCACATTCGGCAACATGCATCAGACGAATGAGGGCCAGGCTTTCACGATTTTCACGCTCACCGTGGCGGCGTGCGAAGCGGGACTGGCGTTGTCACTTGTTCTGTCGCTGTACCGCAAGTCGCATTCGCTGGACATTCAGTTGTGGTCTGAATTGCGGGAGTCTGACATGTCAGGGCCGGATTTCGATTCTTCCGGAGAACGCGGCAAGCTGTCGTCGTATGACGACATTCCAACGCTGACTCCGGCAGGCATCGCTCCAAAAGATCCGCCACGCACGATCGCATCGACGGAAGCGACCGCGACGCGGATTTAGGAATTGCGATTGTATTTCAAGCCGGGAGAAGCAGGGGAATTGGCAAGTGTTTTGAATTCACATAGGCCGGACCAAGCGCAGCGCCGTTCCGGCACACAAAATATCCGCATTTTTATGAATACTTTTCGTCTGACCGTAATGGTTTGAATTGTCTGCTATGCCTGAAGATATTCAACAGATCGTCCTGTGGCTGATTCCTGCGGCTCCGCTGATCGCAGCGATCATCACCGCGCTGCTCGGCCCAAAGCTGCTGCGCGACAAAAGTCATTTGCCATGCTGGTCAGCGCTGGCTGTGTCTTTTGTGTGTTCGTTGATCCTGCTGCTGAAGATTCTGCCTTCGATTGAATCTGTCGCAGCGCCCGTAGAAGGCGAAGTGGCAGTTGCACATTCGTCATCCGGGCCAGAGGTAATTGCGTCAGGATTTGAATGGTTCTCCGTTGGTTCGCTGCACGCCAATATTGAACTACGCGCCGACTCCATCACGGCCATCATGCTCACCATGGTGACCGGCGTGAGTCTGCTGGTGGCGATGTTCGGTTCAGGCTATATGAGCCATGATCCGGGTTATCCGCGATTTTTTGCTGCGGTGTCACTATTCGTATTTTCAATGTCTATGCTGGTGTTGTCCGGCAGCTTCATCCTTTTGTTCGTGTTCTGGGAAGCTGTGGGACTTTGCAGTTATCTGCTCATTGGATTCTGGTTTCAGAAGCCTTCTGCGGCTGCCGCCGCGAAGAAAGCGTTTGTCGTCAATCGAATCGGCGACTTCGGTCTGATCATGGGCATCTTTTTGATCTGGACGAATTTTGGATCGCTGGATTTCGTGAGCGTCCTTGGTGATTCTGCTCGAATTGCAGCCGTTGATGCGGCAAATCCGGGTGTCATTCAGCGGATCTGTTTTTGCCTGTTCCTTGGAGCGATGGGCAAATCAGCTCAATTTCCGCTGCAGGTCTGGCTTCCGGACGCCATGGAAGGTCCAACACCCGTCAGTGCGCTGATCCATGCGGCAACGATGGTGACCGCCGGCGTTTATCTTGTTGCCAGATGCACGCCACTGTTTGTGATGGCACCGTATGCGCAGATGGCAGTCTCCGGAATCGGAGCAGCGACGGCAGCGATAGCAGCACTGACGGCTTTGACTCAGACCGACCTGAAACGCGTTCTTGCTTATTCGACCGTCAGTCAGCTGGGATTCATGTTCATGGCACTTGGTTGTGGCGCAGCAGGTGCCGAACTTGTGACTCCTGCCGTAACGGCGGGAATGTTCCATCTGTTCACGCACGCCTTTTTCAAAGCGTTGTTGTTCCTCGCGGCAGGCAGTGTAATGCACGCGATGGGAAATGTGATCGATATGCGGCGATTCAGCGGGCTGAAGCATGCGCTGCCGATCACGCACTGGACGTTCCTTGTCGGGGCGGCAGCGTTGGCCGGCGTTCCGCTGCTGGCAGGGTTTTGGAGTAAAGACGACATCATAGCTGTCCTGGCACAAGCCTCGCACAGCGAGGAACACGGCTTGTACTTTGGTGTGATCCGAGCCATTGCGATCGGAACGGCGTTTCTCACAGCGTTCTATACGTTTCGAGCGTATTTCATGACGTTCTGGGGGCCCGAAAAATTCCCTGAGGAAGCGGGACATCACCCTCACGAAGCCACTCCGATCATGGCATGGCCACTTAGAGCGCTTGCGATCTGCGCTGCAGGGATTGGTCTGATTGTCGGGCCGACGCATTTGTTTGGCGATTACCTGCAAAAGACGATGGGTTTGACACCGGAGCTTGAGCATCATCTGCACTGGGGCGTCATGATCATGAGCAGTATGATTGCAATTGCCGGGATCGGCTTTGCATGGATGTTCTATGTGGCGTCACCCGCAATTCCGGCGGCAATCGCCAACACCATGAAGCCGCTCTACGTGCTTTCGCAGGGCAAGTTTTTCCTGGACGAAATTTTTACCGGTCTGATCGTCATGCCGCTGATCGGCATCGCGAAACTGGCCACACTCGTTGATAAGTATCTGATTGATGGCATCGTGGATACCGTCGGTAAAGTGCCGAAAGCCTTGAGCATTATTCCTCGGCAGCTGCATGGCGGAGTTGTTTCATCCTACGCCGGTGTGATGTGGGTGGGTGTTGTGACTGCAGTGGTTCTCGTGTTGACGATGTTTTAAGAAATCGCACTGACGTGTCATGAATATGTCACAAGGGTTCAACGTTTCTATGATCGCTCTTCTGTTTATCTCACTATCGATCCCGGCGGCGACGGCGTTGCTGCTGATGCTGTTTCGTACTTCGCTCAATCAATCCAGCGCCCGCTGGGTGGCATGCTGTGGCAGTGTGGCGGCGATGTTGTTTTCTGTGCTGCTGCTGGTTCAGTATCGAGCCCAGATTGTGAGTCCACTGGAATCCGGAGTGACACCCGTGGTGTCGAGTGTTGATCCGGCCTCGGCCATTCAGCCACGTGTCGAATACCGGCAGCCGTGGCTGAAGACCGGCGAACGCATGCAGTTGGAAATGTACTTTGGCCTCGACGGCATCAGCGTCACCATGATCGCTCTCACCACCTTGCTCACCGTTTGTAGTGTGCTGATTTCCTGGGAAGCCATTCAGGATCGAGCGTCTGAGTTCTATGCGGCGTTATTGATTCTGGAGACGGGGCTGATTGGTGTCTTCTGCTCGTTCGACCTTGTGCT
>JAYUVA010000843.1:0-3602 GCA_043754375.1 Candidatus Kuenenia sp.
GCAAATGCTGATTTTGAGCCGCAGAACGAAGGATCGAGTGAAAGTCTCATTGCTGCACGGTGGCAGCAGAATCAAAGTCGCGATCGCTCAAGAGTCCGAATGGCGGTTACTCCGGGACCGCCTCGACGATGCCGTCGCGAATGTGCTCGCCAGCCTGAAGGAACCAGATGGACCATTGCCGCCGGATGAAGCGCCGACAATCCAACTGAACCTCGTCTGCGATATCTCACACGTCGTTGAGGAACTTGAATTCGAAGAATGTCTTTCCACGATTCACCGGATCATGGACAGGCAGCATCCCGATGACGTGCGCTTGCTTGTTCTGGTCGGCAACAAAATTCGGAACCGATTCGATTCCGTTGAATGGTCCAACCGGGAGGCCTGCGCGGCCAGTCATCACACAACTCTGGCGCTGCCGGGATTCTGCCCGCTCTCGATCCGCACAACCGAAGGGGAGCGTTGAACGTGAAAAAGAAAAGGACTCCACCGAAACAAATAGTGGAACCGTGGTCCATGCTTGAGCTGAACCGCCTTGTCATGGCATCCAGGACGATGCCCGGCTTCGTCGCCGAGATTGCAGCAAAACACTGGTGGCCGGCACTCGTCCTGCTGATTCTGGATTTCGACATTACGGCGGAATTCGCGTTGAGCATCCCCGCCAACGCATTGCAGCCAGCAACGGGCCGAATCGCACGTGGACACTTTTTATATCAGCTGCACTCTGTCACGGTGGAATCTTTCAGCGCTCTCCCGGCAGACCGTGAGTTTCTGTTGCCATGGACGAAAGATTCGACTCTTCTATGGCGTGACTTCAAGACGGTGCTTTATCGCGCCGGCTTGCCGTACTCACGACAGTGTTCCTTCGCCCGTCTGCAGGCTACCACTCAAAGCAAGCATGACCTGATGGACCATATCCAACCGATCATCGGTTTCGTGTGCACTGACGGCAAGCCACACCTGATTCGAGCAAGGGACCTTCGCCGGCACGCTCTGCCAAAGAACACGCAACCGGACGCACAACAGAACGTCGCCGGAGAATGTGCCGAAACACACAATCCCGGGTCTCAACGCCGCATGGCCGGGAAACACATCGTCGCCAAAGCCGTGCCATTGTCAGACGATCCCAAAACTCTACTGAACGTATTTCGGTCGAAATATCGTCCCGTACGTCTTCGGCAGGCTGCGGAAACAACTGCCGCGGACTACGAACGCACAATTGCCTTGGTGTATTCTTTCGCCGGCAAAGAACTCACATTCGCGGATCTGACCGACGAATTCGTAGAAGAGTTTGCATCAGACTGTTTCGAACGCGGCGCAAAGCCGGCGACATGCAACAAATTCCTGGCGTGTCTCCTCTCTCTCTGGCGATTCGGCTGGAAACGACGCCTGACAGATGATCAGCCACGTGACGTGCGAACGCTGCATGTCGATCGACAGCTACCAGACGCATGGACAACGCAACAGGTTGAGCGCATTATCGAAGCGGCTTCACGGTTGTCAGGAGACATCTGCGACATTCCGGCGAACGTGTGGTGGCCTGCGTTTATTCTCACGCTCTACGACACCGGCCTGCGGTTCAACGCCTTGATGGTTCGGCCAATGTCGGACCTGAATGAAGCTGGCTGGTTGACTGTGGATGCGGGCGATCAAAAACAAGGTAAGCCGCAAGTTTTTAAGCTGCACGCCGACACACTGCGATTTGTGCGGGCTATGAAGCCGGATGACAGGTTGCATCTGTTTCCATGGCCGTACGGAGCTCACAAAGTGATTCGAAAAAGGTACCGGGCAGTTCTGGAAGCGGCCGGTCTGCCGACGACCACGCGTGATTTGTTCCACAAACTCCGGCGTACAAGTGCAACGGCCGTTGCTATTGCGAGCGACGAAAACGCGGCGCGTGACCACATGGGCCATTCAAATATCTCGGTGACTCGTCGCTATCTTGACCATCGACAGATTCAGCCCGTGGCTGCTTCCGACTTAATTGCCCGTCCCGGCGTTGGCAGCTCTGAAAGGGGGTAGGCCATCCAACGCAACAACTTCGTTTCCGTGTTCCACTCTCAATATGTTTCTCCTGAAAGGTTCCTCAAATGCCAAAACAACCCATTGGTTTCGACTACTCAACAATCTCTCATGAACATCAGGCGGTGGTAGCTGACCACGCTAAGGCAATTACGACGCACCTTCGCAGCTCCGGAGCTGCGATGATTGATATCGGCCGGCGGCTGATTCAGGTTCGAGCCATGCTGCTTACCGTGTTTCAGCCGTGGCTGTTCGCTGAGTTCAAGTGGTCAAAATCCACCGCACAATGCTACATGCAGGCCGCAGACAGGTTCGGTGATCTGGATTGTCTCGATTATTTTCAACCGTCTGCGTTGGTGCTGTTGTCGCGAAATGCAGTTCCAAAGGCGGCAATCGGTCAAGCCATTGCACATGCCAGAGCGGGGAACATCATCAGCAAGACTTCGGCCAAAGAATTGATCGCAAGGTTTAAAGTTGCATCCGTTGCAGGTCCGGAAGAAACCCTGAAGGTTTACGGAACGGCAGCTGTTACCGGATCAGACAAAGCGCGGGCTGGACGCAATGTGACTTCGCTGTTTGGTTCACTGAAGACTCTGCGAAAGAACCTGAAGCAATACACCAGTCACATGTCCGACTCTCAGCGTGAGTCACTGGTTTCCGAGTTGATGGCCGTCGCGAATGAGATTCGTTGCACCCGTTCCGAAGCTGGAGTCCCATCTTCAGTTCCGATGGACTCGCGCAACGGTCAAAGCAAACCGGCACGATCCCTCGAGCCGGCGATGGTTTAAGGCCCGGGCCTGTATTCACGCCGTGCCGATGGAACTGAGGGCCGGTTCCATCGGCGTTTTTTCGATCCGTTTCCCAGCGTTGGAGTTGTGGCTATGAATGATCAATCAGCAAACGCTTTGCTCGAACGCGGCGAAACGCAGAAGCGGTATGTGTCTCTCCGGAGCGTTTCACATCCAGTACTGGACAAAATTCTTCAGATTCAGGATCCATTCGATCAGTTGCGGGAGGTGTGTCGAGCACTTCTGCTTCTGGAAGAACTCGAAACCGCCGTGCGTAGTTCGGACAGCTCGACAGCCGAGTCGCTGCTGATTCGCTTGGATTCATTCCGATCGAATCTGGCTTCAAACCCACAATGGTGCAACGCCGGCAAATGCAGCAGTGTGGAACATCGATCGCGGAGCGTTCAAAGTTTCTCGCCAGCTGGCGAAATCACCGACTAGGTCCACGTGAACGACTGCACGCGGAATCGGGAAAAAGCAGACAGTCAATGCAAGTAAGAACCACGGCCAACGCCGTGCACGTCCGGATCGCGGGACGTGATGCCGCTGCGAACGTTTGCAGCGAATCGCAAACCGGGGACTGTGGCAGCCGGAGCTGCTGCAGACTCTGAAACCGGATTCTGCCCGGTACCGGTACTCGCAGTTCTGAGGCGCTGGATCCGCTCAGATGTTGACCGAAGGTATTTGTGACAATTGATCGATGACTGGACACCAACGGTTGGTTCCGTCAAAACTGTTCAAACGCGGGATAGGCTGATCCCTGACAAGCTGGCAAGTCTTCCCAGTTTCCCGCGT
>JAYUVA010000844.1:0-4338 GCA_043754375.1 Candidatus Kuenenia sp.
GTGCTGGAACTTGCCGGTCTGATTCAGTCGCAGCCCATTCGTGGCCACGTAGGAATCGGCCACACGCGCTGGGCAACGCACGGAGCCACCACCGACCAGAATTCGCATCCTCACCTTGGCGGAAACGGAGAAGTGGCCATCGTTCACAACGGCGTCATTGAAAACTACGACACGCTCCGCAGGCAACTCACGGCGTTGGGATACGTATTTCATTCACAGACGGACACCGAAGTTGCCGCCCACCTGCTGGCCCACCATCTTGAAGAACAGGTTCTGCTGGGTGGATCCGCGTCCGACATTGAAACCTGTCTGCTGGTGGTTGAGCAGACGCTGGAAAAACTCAAAGGTACCTACGGCCTGGGAATCATGTTTCGAGACTGCCCGGACACCGTCATCGCGGCACGGTGCGGAAGTCCGCTGGTGATCGGAGTCGGCAAGGATGAATACTTCCTGGCGAGTGATTCGAGCCCGCTGGTGGGCTACACAAAGGAAGTCGTGTACCTGTCTGACCATGAAGTGGCCGTACTGCAGCCGTCCGGCTTAAGGATCGATCATCGCAAAACAGGCAGTGTGTTTCCGAATGTCCATGTTCTGGAACAGGTGTCGTCCGACATTGAACTTGGCGACTATGAACACTACATGCTGAAAGAGATATTCGAACAGCCGCAGGCCATTGAGAATGCAATGCGCGGTCGCCTTGACTTTGATGAAGCAACCTCCGTAATGGGTGGCTTGAATCTGACTGCGAAAGATCTGCGTCGCATCGACCGGATTGTGCTCACGGCGTGCGGCACGAGTTGGCATGCGGGGCTGGTGGGTGAATTCCTGCTCGAAGAATTCGCACGGGTTCCGACCGAAGTGGAATATGCCAGCGAGCTGCGTTATCGAAATCCCCCGATGAGTGACCGAACGCTGGTCTTCGCAATCACGCAGAGCGGTGAAACAGCCGACACACTTGCCGCGCTGCGTGAATGCAAACGCAAAGGACATCCGACGCTGGCCATCTGCAACACGGTCGGCTCCACGATTGCCCGCGAGGCCGACGGCGGCATCTATCTGCATGCTGGCCCGGAGATCGGTGTGGCATCCACGAAAGCATTCACGTCACAGGTGACGGTACTGACACTGCTGGCCCTGCATCTGGGCCGCATGCGACACATGTCTTATCCGGCAGGTCGCCGCATCATCGGCCAGTTGCGTGACATGCCGGACAAAATCAGCAAGGCGCTGCAGTGCCATGACCGAGTGCGTGAAGTGGCTGACAAGTACTTTCGCTTCAATAACTTCCTGTATCTCGGTCGGCTTTACAACTTTCCGGTTGCGCTGGAAGGTGCGTTGAAGCTGAAGGAAATCAGCTACATCCATGCCGAAGGCTATCCGGCTGCCGAAATGAAACACGGCCCGATTGCATTGGTTGATGAACAGACTCCGAGCGTGTTCGTGATTCCTCGTGGCGGAATCTACCCCAAAGTCGTGAGCAACATGGAAGAGATCAAGGCTCGCAAGGGTCCGATCATCGCCATTGCCTGCGAAGGGGATACGGACATCGCACGCGTGGCCGATGATGTGATTTATGTGCCGGATGTTGAAGAGTACCTGCAGCCATTGGTCTGCGCAATTCCATTGCAGTTGTTGGCATATCATGTGGCCTTGCTGCGTGGCTGCAACGTCGATCGTCCTCGCAATCTCGCCAAGAGCGTGACCGTGGAATAGTGGTGTCGTTATATCTCGCGCTGCTGAGGATAACACATTCGTTTAACCGCGTGGGCAACGCCCCGCGTGCGGTATAGTAACCTATCCCCTACTCAACAATTGTGCCAGGATCGCTCGATTCGCCTCAGGAAACTGAAGGAACGCAAGCTCCTGAAAACTGATCCAGCGAAATGGACGCTCAGGGCTTGCATGGTCCGGCAGGCAGGGGCTGAGTCCGCAGCGCCAGAAGTGCAGTTCGACGTCGCCGTGCGGGTAAGAATGTTCGATTGTCGCCAGATGATCGCGCGGGATAATGATGAGTCCTGTTTCCTCCTGACATTCACGTACTGCGCATGATCGCGGCGTTTCGTCAATTTCACACTTGCCGCCCGGAAATTCTGCCAGGCCAGGCAAAGGAACGTGCGCCGCGCGTTGGCCGACCAGTATTTTCCCGGCCGATTCAACAACTGCAATCCCGATTCGAACGGCCATCGTCATTTGGTGTAAGCTCCGGTAAGTCAGCAGTGATCGCGCGTCAGGGACAGTTCAGGCACAGCCGCCTCTAGTGTGACAGCATGCAACAATTCTTCGCCGTGCTGATTCAATAATTGCCGAGCGTCACGCAAAACTGGCAGGCAGTCGGAGTCGAGCGATGGAAGTGTGACACGTTTCATCACCTGGTTCAGTCGTCCCAGCAGCCGCGTGTCGTCGGCATAGTCGTACAGGAATCGAGAGGCCTGAAATTGCTGGACAAATCCTGCCAGGCGATCTGTTGTCCGCGTGGCCACTGCGTTGACAGCGTCCTGAATCTGCAATACTGACACTTGTGACAAAGCGGCATAGTAGTCGTCCAGCACCTCGGACATCTGCTGAGCGATGAAATCGTCCAGCAGCAATTCGATCACGATGTGACCAAGCAGCGCAGGCCGATGATCGAAACGATCGGGCATAATTCTGCGAAAACGCAATGACAGTTCCGCTTCGAGCATGACGAATCGTACAGAACGATGAAACAAATCATCGTCGTACAGATGCTGTAACATGCCTTCCGCGATCGTCCGCTGATCGTCGTCGAGCGAATCCAGACGTTCATGAATCCTGCGACTGCGCACGCGGACACGGCGATCCGCCACGCTCAACCAGTCCGGTACTGCCGTTCCGGCAACCATCAAGGGTGAATCGAGGAACCGAAAACCATGCGCAAGATAATTCATAGCGGGATTTGAATGGCTTTCGCACCATTCTGGAAGACCGATCTGGCCTATTTCACTATCATCTGAGATTCCGGATCTGAATTCTGACATTTCCCCGGGGCAGTCAGACGTGAACATTAGTACCAATTCCATCGATGCACATTGGCGACATCATAACTGGATCGCCCAGACTCAGATTATGCTCAATTCTTTTCGGCGATTTGTCGGTCGAGAACTGATCGAACGCACGGGCAATGACGACCTCGACGCAAACACTGTATTTGAGGCTTCGTTCGTCGTCGTTTCGCACGGAACACAGGACGATCCAATCCTGAACTACGGCAACAAAACGGCGTTGTCGCTTTGGGAAATGGATATTCAGACATTGACCTGCACTCCGTCACGCCTGACCGCCGAACCCATGCACCGCGATGAACGGGCTCAACTCATGACTCGTGCAGCACGAGACGGGTTCGTAGACGATTATCGCGGCATCCGCATCAGCAGTTCAGGAAAACGATTTCTGATCGAACGGGCAATCATCTGGAATCTGGTCGATTCTGATGGCCAACTTGTCGGCCAGGCCGCGACATTCTCACACTGGAAGCCATTGTAGATGCGTGCAGCACCGCAAAATGCATCCGTTGCAAATCTGCATTTCGAACCACATACCAGATCGATGAACGGCGGGCCTTCTCGTCGTTGGATCAAAAACAGGATGGCCTCGATTGAAATGGCATCACGCCCTGTATAACCTGTCGGCGGCGATTCGTTATGATGTTCATGCGATGCCGATGCTGAGAAGGGGTTTAAGACATGTTACTCAAGCAAGCACTGTCCGCATTCTGGTTGAAAGAATTCAGCAGGCAGCGACGTCGCGGGAAGACGCACGGAGCGACGGCTTCATGCCCTGGGCTCGAACGACTCGAAGATCGTTCGCTGATGTCAGCCACTGCGAATCTGGTGGCGTATCGGCCAGTGACGCAGTACATCGACTACTCCGCATATCCAATCTCGGAGACCGACGAAATCAGTGCGACGCGTGGTGCAGGGATCCGGTTTAATGGAGACGACGATAACCGGAATGGAACGCGTGACTATCTGGACACCGTGCCAGCCAGCTCAGCCGACAATGATCTTGTGCGGGTGGATGCCCTTGGATCTGGCACAACATTTGTGGTCACATGGAATGGACCACTGACTGTCTGGACATCCGCCGACAAAGCGAGTTCCGTGACCAAAAACGGCAGCGTGAATCCCGGGCAGAGTCTATGGGTCGAGTATATCAGCAGCACTCATACAACGGGCACGACCACGCAGTTGCAACTGACGGCCAGCGATGGCTTGTCCAGCACAAGTGACAGTGTTGTATTTCACAGCTTTCAGAGTATTGCAATCGCCATAGGCGGTAATACTCAGGATCCCGCGAATTTTGGCGATCCCAATCTGGGAA
>JAYUVA010000845.1:0-6495 GCA_043754375.1 Candidatus Kuenenia sp.
GGAGTTGCGACCTTCACCACCACCCATCGGATGTGCCGTAGGATTCATGGCGGTGCCACGAACTCGAGGACGAATGCCCTTCCAGCGATTACGACCAGCTTTGCCTATGACAATGCTGCTATGTTCTGAGTTACCGAGCACCCCGATCGTTGCCCGGCAGGAACCCGGCAATCGACGAACCTCACCACTCGGCAAAGTCACCTGAGCCCAGCGTCCTTCGCGAGCGTTCAAGGTTGCTGCAACGCCGGCACTGCGACACAATTGACCACCACGGCCCGGCTGCATCTCAATATTGTGAACCATCGTTCCGGGCGGAATAGATCCCAGCAACATGCAATTGCCGACGTTGGGTTCAAGATTCTGACCACTCTCCACAACCATTCCGGCCTTCAACCCTTCAGGTGCCAGAATGTATCGCTTTTCTCCGTCGGCATACTCCACCAACGCGATGCGGCTACTTCGATTCGGATCGTATTCAATGTGCGTCACGATACCACGAACGCCGTCTTTGTCCCGCTTGAAGTCGATCTTGCGATACAGACGTTTATGACCACCGCCACGATGCAACGCCGTGATTTTTCCCTGGTTGTTACGACCGCCTTTTTTCTTAGCGCGAATCGTCAACTCTTTTTCCGGGCGCTTTTTCCTGTCCGTGATTTCTGAAAAATCACTGACCGAAGCACCGCGGCGACCTGGCGTAACTGGCTTGTAAAATCGAATCCCCATGACACCCGCTCACATCCACACGACTAAAATCTTTCAGACCTCGACGCCAATCCTAGAAGAACGCAATTCGATCTTCGTCGTGCAGTTTGACTACTGCCTTTTTCCATGATTTCGTATGTCCGACCACCATTTTGTGGCGGCGCGGCTTACCGACTCGAGTCTGCGTTCGCACAGCCACCACCCGCACATCCCACAACTGCTGCACAGCTGCCTTGATGTCCGTCTTGGTCGCCAGCGGATGCACCTCAAATGAGTACGCATTGAGCTTTTCAGAAAGATGCGTACCCTTTTCGGTCACCAGCGGTCGACGAATGACCTGATGCGCTTCGAGAGTGACACCACTAACAGCAAATGAACTCATTGAATCACCCAAACCGGAACTCGACCTGCCAACAACTCGTTACGCATTGCGACCAAGAAGCCGATCCATTTCGGCAACTGTGATCACCAGATGCCGCTGACGCAATAACGTGTATGCGTTCAGATCTGCACCCGGAAGAATCATCACACCTTTAATATTTCGAGCAGACTTCCAGACATTTGTGTTCAGACCTTCGGTTGTCAACAACACTGACTTACCAGCCAGACCAACAGCATTCAAAAACTGAACCACCGTCTTCGTCTTAGGCTCAGAACACTGCCAGCTGCTCAGCATCACCGCCTGTGAATCCTGAAACTTGCTGAGCAATGCCATCCGCATTGCCTTGCGAACCGCCTTCTTAGGCATCCGGTAATAATAGTCACGAGGTGTCTTTGCGAAAGCATGACCACCACCGCGACGCACGGGCGTGCGTATCGCCCCGGCGCGAGCACGTCCAGTACCCTTCTGCTTGAACAGCTTGCGAGTACTGCCGGACACCATGCCGCGCGATTTGGTCTGCACTTCGCCAAGGCGGCGATTTGCGTTGTACATCACGACTGCGTCGTGCAGCAACTGATTGCAAATGACGTCAGAAACCTCTGACGGCTCAAAAGCATAAGTGCCACACTCGACACCAGCCATATCTCGAACGGGAACGGAAATCATGAAATCACCGACCAATATCAAATACGATTCTTGACGGAACGACGCACCACCACAAACCCACCAGTTGGGCCAGGGACCGCACCCCGCACCAGCAATACATTCGACTCGCCATCAATCCGCACAAGCCTCAAATTCTTGGATGTCACACGCTCACAGCCATAATGGCCCGGCATCTTGGTCCCGGCGAGCACCCTTGAAGGGTCCGCACTCTGACCAATCGAACCACCGTGACGATGAACTCGTTTTGCACCGTGACTCGCAGGCATACCAGCGAAGTTGTGCCTTTTCATCACGCCCGTGAAACCACGCCCGAGAGAAACACCAATCACATCGACAAACTTCAGACCCTCAAGAAGCGTTGGTCCAACAACCTGGCCAACCTCCATCCCGTGTGAAGCATCTTTGCAACGAAACTCACGCACGAACCGCTTCGGCTCACACTCGGCCTTCGCGATCGCTGCCACACCTGCCATGCTGCGAGACTGCTGTCTGCGACCACTTAAAACTGCCACATGACCTCGAACAGAACGAGACGCCTTTGTTCGGGAGCGATCACTGAAACCAATCTGCACCGCGTCGTAGCCATCCCGATCCATCGAGCGAATCTGAAGCACAACGCACGGGCCAGCCTCAATGACTGTCACAGGCACAATAACGCCGTCCGCGTCATAGACCTGAGTCATACCAATTTTTCGACCAAGCAATCCGACTGACATAGCTCTGCACCCGCGAGCAGAAAACAGAAAAGACAGACTTGAACAGTCCGCCAGAATAAGACGACACCAAATCGCGATTAGCCAAAACTAAGTCGTAGCTGTCGCTTTGATTTTAATATCAACCCCAGCAGGCAACGAGAGCTTATTCAAAGCGTCCACCGTCTTACCAGTGGGCTGAATGATGTCAATCAGCCGCTTATGCGTCCGAATTTCGAACTGCTCACGTGACTTCTTGTCAATGTGAGGACTTCGAAGAACCGTGTACCGCTCTATTCGAGTCGGCAACGGAACCGGACCATGAACAATTGCCCCGGTACGTTTTGCAGTATCGACAATTTCCGCTGCAGACTGATCCAGCACGGAGTGGTCATACGCTTCCATCCGAATCCGGATACATTCTTCTGCACCAGCCACCGCAAACCACCTTGAGCAAACAAGTTACGTAAAACGAAACCATCACCGCTGAAAAACGGGGAATCGGGGATTCTAAAGTTTGCCTGCGATTCTGTCAATCAACAGCCAGGAGAAATCACATACTTCGACAGAACGTCTCTGAAACTGAAATCACATCATGTGATCCACAGCACTAGATGGTGCAATTTCATAGCGGCAAGGCTGCATCGAGTACGATGCTCGACCTTGAGAAAGACTGCGGATCTGATTTGAATAGCCGAACATTTCCACCAGCGGTGCCTCACATTCCAGCACACACAAGTCCCCGCGTCGGTACGAATTCATAATCACCGCACGCCGAGAATTCAAATCCGACTGGATATTTCCCAGAAATTCCTCAGGAGTTACCACTTCGAGAGACATGATCGGTTCCAGGATCACCATCTTGCCGTCGCTCAAAACTTTTCGAAATGCATCCGCTGCCGCCATGCGAATGGCCACCTCGTTGCTTTCGCCTTCCCGATAACTCACCGACGTAATTGTCAGACTTAACCCCATTATCGGGTTTCCATAAACCCCGCCACCTTCCGCTTCTTTCTGAATTGACTCAAGCAGGATCTGAAGCGACGGCTTTGGCATCGCTTCAGGTGTCAGTCGATGTGCAACGGTGATCGCTGTCGTGCCATCCTTGATTTCCCTTGCGAGCAACGAGACACCGAAACCAATCACTCCGGACGGCAGGTGTTTCGAAAAATCGATATTCACGCTGATTTCGCCCGTCAATCGCTCGCGATAGCTGACTCGTGGCTTATGGAATCGCACTTTCAAATTGAAATCACGCTCCATTCGGTGGCGAATGACTTCCAAATGCAATTCACCCATTCCACTGATAATCGTTTGCCCGGTTTCGGCATTTGATTTGACATGGAATGTCGGATCCTGACGCTCCAGCCGTTTCAGTGTTTCATCCAGTTTCTTACGGTCATTGCTTGATTCCGGCTCAATCGCCATCGAAATCACAGTCTCCGGAAACACGATGGATTCCAGTGCGATCGGCGACTGTGCGTCGCACAGAGTGTCGCCCGTCGCAGAATCCCGCGGTCCAACAATGCCGCAAATGTCTCCTGTTTCGACTGTGTCCACCTTTTGTCGCGAATCTGACTGAATGTGCCAGAGCTGCGTGACCATCTCCTTCTTACCTGTGCGTGGGTTCAACAGCTTGGAATTCCCTGTCAAGATCCCGGAATAGACACGTGCAAAATACAAATCCCCATGAGCTTCCGCCTGCACCTTAAATAACAGCACGCAGACAGGTTCATCTACCGAAGGCTTGCGAATTGCCGTCTGACCTGCCTGTTTCCCTGACGGAACTAAGCCTTCCACCGGCGGCCGATCGAGCGGGCTAGGCAGAAAGTCACGGACGCCGTCCAGAACCGGCTGTACGCCGATATAATCGAGCGATGCCCCGCAAAACACGGGGTGCAACGCTCCGCTCAGCGTGGCTTTTCGAATGGCCGAAATCAAGAGATCGTGCGGAACTGAATCCCCTTCCATGCAGGCCGCCATGACGTCGTCATCGATTTCTGACAATACGTCGTACAGTTCCGACCGCCACAGAAGTGCGTCTTCCCTGTAGTTTTCGGGTATCTCTTCGACACGGAATTCCAGACCTCGGGATTCCGCATCCCAGTACATGGCTTTCATCGCCAACAGATCGATCACACCAGTGAATCCGTCGGTATTCGTCGTCGGCCCGGCTCCGATCGGAATCTGCAACGGCAGCGTCCTGCACTTCAATCGGTCACGAATCTGATTCAGAACTCGATCAAAACTCGCCCCAATGCGATCCATCTTGTTGATAAAGCAGATCCTGGGGACGCGATATTTCGTGGCTTGCCGCCAAACAGTTTCGCTCTGCGCCTCAACCCCTTCGACAGCGCTGAATATGACCACCGCCCCGTCCAGCACGCGCAGACTGCGTTCGACTTCTGCCGTGAAATCCACATGCCCCGGCGTGTCGATGATATTGATCGTGCAGCCTTTCCACGGACATGTCACCGCCGCCGAATAGATCGTGATGCCCCGCTGAGCCTCTTCGGGGTCAGAATCCGTCTCGGTGGTTCCGTCATCAACGTTCCCCATCCGATGCGACGCCCCGGTGTAATAGAGGATGCGCTCGGTGGTCGTCGTCTTTCCGGCATCAATATGAGCGATAATGCCAATGTTTCGTATCGTTTCAATAGCGCGAGACATGATCAGGACTGACCGTCAAAAGGAGTTTTCCAGGAATCGCCCGGTACAAAAATACCGGCGAGATATTGCCCTCAGCAGACGCTGAGCCGCGAACATTATCAGCTTCATCGATTGATGACCAATGTCCGAAACAGCGAGGAGCAGCCGATAAGAATGCTGAAACCGTCGACGAACGTCATCCTTCGTCGGCCAAGCGTCCCAGAGTCTCAGGCGATTGTCTGATCGCGAGCAATGCGTGGTGCAGGCGGGACTTGACGGTTCCCAGCGGGACATCCAGAGCCGCAGCGATTTCTGGTTGAGTCATCTCATCGACAAATCGCATGAGCAGAATTTCGCGATGAGCGTCAGAAAGTCCCGCAATAAACGTGCCACCCACCTTGTTTTGATCATGACACAGAAGACGCTTCCCTTGAAACCACGACTGCCGTCCAGACTCAAGCCGTCGCCGCCTGAGCCCTGCGTTCTCGCCGCTTCGAACGGAACGCGCGGACGGAGAGCAGAGATCCTGCCTCGTTCCGGAACCGTTTGCGGAAATTCTTGACCAGATCAAACCACGTCTCCTGGCTGCAGTCCAGGCGATCCAAGATCGGAGCACACGCGGCTGGAATTGCACCGCGCTTATCCGTCCGAAACTGACGACCCGTCCAATCCAGCAGCTTGAGGTAGTCATCCAGTGACATCGGCAGACAGCCTTTGTTGTCCGCTCGGCGAGATGTCTGCTTCTCACGCACTTTCTTACGCTTCACTTCCAGCGGAATCGGAGCCAACCAGCCAGCCTTCTCACCGTGTTCAACGCGATGATCCTGGGCATCCGCCGTCGAAACTTCAGCCGCAGATGCACGATCTTCAATGCGTTCCTTCACGCTGGTGAAATCGCTGGTTTCCGGAGTTGCCGCAATGCCGGCTCGAATCGGATTCAAGTCCACATACGCCATACACGCCACGATCGCCGTTTCATCCAGAAGCGGCTGCGCACGGAATCTGCCCTCCCAAAATCTGCCGGAAACCTGGTCCTCAAAATTCCCGCGTCGAGCAATCGGTTCTGCCAGACACCGCATAAACCACGAAATATCACACAACCGCCGCCGCTTTTCTTTCAGCCCCGACGCATTGCTGAGAATGTGTTTCAGCTCCGACTCCAGCGGTTCCACCGCCCGACCGTTTCCATCACGACGCTGCGGAAACAGTCGCCACCAGTGCAGAGCCACTTCTTCATCGGACCATGATTTCACGATATCCGGTCGAGTCCTCACGACCACATGCAGATGATTGCTGAGCACCGCAAAGCTCATCACATCCAGAGCAAAGATGCCGGCCAGTTCTTCGAGCCTGCTGCGAATCCACTCCTTGCGATGGGAATAGTCCTTGCCGGTCGTCACA
>JAYUVA010000846.1:0-7989 GCA_043754375.1 Candidatus Kuenenia sp.
TGCGGGTCTGGATGAGCTTACGAAACGCCCGGACAACATCAAAGAATATGATGCGCGGCGGGGCTGGCTGATGCGTGCCGCCATCGCACGCATCGAAGAAGATTATGACCTGGCCTACCAATGCCTGAATCGTGCGCGGGAATCTGCTGCGGCAGCCCCCGAAGCGTTTCGCCATCAACTGGAACTCGATATCCGCGAACTGTCGTATCGGCTTGATGATCCGGCAGATGTGGAACTGATCACGCTGTTGCATCGCATTCGTGATCGCTACCTCCACAAGATTCCCGAGATCGAAGGTGTCATCCGTGAACAACTGCAGATCGCCGGTTGTCCTCAACTGGCGTCCGAACTGGATGGTGGCTTGATGACCGTCGGAGTTGGTTCGTCGCTCTGGACTCCGGGAGCAGACACCGAACCCGCCGGAACGGGAAAGCTCTGGATGCCCGGTCAGGAATAGTCCGTTGTATTTTGACAACGCCGCCACCAGCTTTCCAAAACCCGACTGTGTCTGTGACGCGGTCGATGCCTGGATGCGTCGCGGAGCGGCTGCGGCTGGCCGCGGAACACATCGGAATGCAGAAGCGGCCGGAGAGATGATCGACGAATGTCGCCGACAACTGGCAGCATTACTGGGGGTGCAGATCCCGGCGCAGATTGTCTTCACGCTGAACTGCACCGACAGTCTGAACACCGTGCTGCAGGGATTCCTGAAGCCCGGCGATGCCGTCATCGCGACAGCGCTCGATCACAACTCCGTACTGCGTCCCCTGGAAGCGCTCCGGCATCGCATTGAACTTGACGTGCATATTATTCCATTCAATCCTGTCACCGGGTTGATCGATGAACAGCGTTTCGACCAGGTTCTCTCCGAGAAAAAAATCCGCCTTGTCGTCCTGAACCACGCATCCAACGTCACCGGGCGAGTCCAGTCCGTGGCCGAATTGACACGCATGGCTCATGCGCATGGTGCTTACGTGCTGCTCGATTCCGCACAGACAGCCGGGCACTGGCCCTTGAACATGGCAGATCTGGATGTGGATTTTCTCGCGGCCGCCGGGCATAAGGGGCTGCTCGGGCCACTGGGCACAGGGATTCTGTGCATCCGTCGTGGACTGGAAACTCAGTTGCAGCCGTTGCGATTTGGGGGCACCGGAACCTCCAGTGAATCATTGATGCAACCCAACGACATGCCCGCGCGTTTTGAAAGTGGCAATCTCAATCTGCCTGGCATTGCTGGTCTGCACGCGGCCTCAAAATGGATTCTGGCACAGGGCGTTGAGCAACTCCGGTCGCAGATTCATTCCCGGACGACACAGTTGCTGGAAGAACTGACACGCATCGAAAACGTGAGTGTTCTCAACCCGTGCGTGGAATCCGCCAACTGCGGCATCGTGTCGTTCAACATTCACCGCATGGACTGTCAAGATGTGGCCATGATTCTGGATCAGACTTTTAACATTCAGTCTCGCGCGGGACTGCATTGTGCTCCGCTGCTGCACCGGACGCTTGATACCACGTCCAGTCACGGTACCATCCGACTTAGCCCGGGTGTGTTTACAACCGACGATGAAATTGCACACGTCGTCCAGGCTGTTCGGGAAATCGCTGCCTGCGCATGACTGGAACGGGTCCTGTAGGGTGCGAGAAGCAACGCACCACGATTGTTCACCAGTTTGGTGTGTTTCGCTCCGCTGCACACACCCTACGACTTCGACCCGGCAGCAAAGTGAGCCACATTATGACCACCACACCCAACAGTCGCAGACAATGGATCGCGGTCAGCGTTGCCGGAGCCGTCGGGCTGGGATTGAATTCCCTGCTCGCCAAAGAACCCGCTGCCGAACTGGACATCATCGACTGTCACACGCACTTCTATGATCCCACTCGGCCCGAAGGCATTCCCTGGCCACCCAAAGATTCGCCGCTGTATCGGACAGTTCTGCCGCAGCATCTGCGGGCACTCAGGAAGTATCGACCTGTGACAGGAACGGTCATCGTCGAAGCCAGCAATCGAGTTGAAGACAATGCATGGCTGTTGAAACTGGCGAAAGACGATTCGTATATCGTCGGCATCGTCGGCAATCTGACACCCGGCACGCCAGACTTCAAAAACCATGTCGCACGATTTGCTGTGGATCCATTGTTCCGGGGAATCCGAATCTCCGTCCAGTTACTGCAGGACCTGCTGCAAAAAAACAAAACAGATGACCTGAAACTTCTGGCCGATCACGATCTGGCGCTGGACGTGAATGGCGGCCCCGACACGCCAGCCTCGATTGCGAAACTGGCTGCGATGCTGCCGTCGTTGCGGATCGTGCTGAATCACATCGGCAACGTACACGTTACGGGCGACAAGCCACCACGCGAATGGCAGACAGGCATTCAGACCGCCGCGAAGCATTCCAATGTGTTCGCAAAAATTTCAGCCCTCGTCGAAGGCGCGGCCCGCGATGGCAAATCGGCCCCCGGCGATCCCGCATTCTACAAACCGTACATCGACGTTGTCTGGAACGCATTCGGCGACGATCGTGTCATCTACGGCAGCAACTGGCCAGTGTCTGATGGGGCCGCAGATTACGAAACGCTGCAAAGGATCGTGATGGAATATGCGGCTCAGAAAGGTGATGCGGCGACTCGAAAATTTTGTTCCCTGAATGCAAAACAGGCATACAAATGGGTCGAACGAACCGGGCGTCGTTAAACTCGCTGGCGTTATTAGACAGCCTTGTTCATGGGTAGGATGGACATTCATGTCCGTCGGATGGCCATCAGCCGCTGCCGACGTCACGACGGGTTGCATAGACAGATTGCTGTCGTAGAGACGCGATCTTGCGAAGCGCTCGGACAAGAATGTCCACGCTACAAAGATCGCAGCGATAGGCGAAACGAGTTTCGAATGACACGTGACCTAAACTTGTAGGGTGTGACAAGCAACGCGCAGGCACACCGAATCACTAACATGGTGTGCCTTCGCTGGCGCTTGTGACACCCTACAAATTCACAAACTCGCCGTCCATGCTTCGAGTTCGTCATGACTTCAATTGTTCCGTCGGATGGCATACGATCACACCATGCGAAAACTCATTCGAGCCTCTGCGGGTAGTGGCAAAACATTTCAGTTGTCGTCGCATTTTCTGCGGCAGTTGTTTCAAGGCCATGCACCGGAAACGATTCTGGCGACCACGTTTACGCGTAAGGCAGCCGGAGAGATTCTGGGGCGCGTGCTGTTGCGACTGGCAGAAGCGGCCGACGACGCGAAGGCCGCCAAGAAACTGGCCGAGTTCCTGGAGCAGCCGGACATCACAAAGCCTAAGGCGCGTGAGTTGCTGGCACAGGTGACTCGGAATCTGCATCGGCTGCGCGTCTGCACGCTGGACAGTTTTTTTCAGCAGGTCGCTCGCAGTCTGACACTGGAACTCGGACTGCCACCAGGCTGGAGTATCATCGACGAACACACAGATGCAGAACTCCGCGAACAGGCGATCGATGCCGTCCTGTCGCAGCAGGTGCCTGAGGACGCTCAGAATCTGATGCATATGCTGGCAAAAGGCCGATCGAAACGCAGTGTCCGCGATCTGATCGATGAAACTGTCAGGAGTTTCCATGAACTGTTCCTGCTCACCGATGACGAAGCATGGAACAAATTGCCGGAATATCCGCGTCTGACAACGGAACAGATCGAGCAGGCACTGCTCGATCTCAACTCGTGTGCATTGCCCGAGGACAAGAATTATCAAAAGGCTCGAGCAGCCGATGCAAACCGTTTCCAGGCGCAACAGTGGGATGAATTCGTAACGACCGGCATCGCTGCCAAAGTACTGGCGGGGGAAGCGACATACAGTCGCAAAGAGATCAGCGAAGAATTGATCGCCGCCTACCGTCCACTGCTCAAACATGCCAAAGCCGAACTGCTCGACCGCCTGGCGCAACAAATGCGTGCCATTCGTAATCTGATCTCACGCTTTGATCGGGAATACTCACGTCTGCGGGCCGATCACGGCTGGATGGGTTTTGGCGACGTGACGCGCACGCTGGCAAAGTCCGTCGAAGCTGCCAGCGGTGATCGCATGAGTTTTCGCCTGGACAGTTCGATCCGCAATCTGTTACTCGACGAGTTTCAGGATACGTCGGCCGATCAGTGGAAAATCCTGAAACGACTGACTCAGAATCTGGATCGTCACGAACAGCACAGCTTCTTCTGCGTCGGCGACCCCAAGCAGGCGATTTACGGTTGGCGTGGCGGCGTGGCAGAGATTCTGGATGCCGTGCCGGATGCTGTGCCGGGCATCGTTGATGAACCGATGGACAAAAGTCGCCGCTCAGCGCCGGCCGTGATGCACGCTGTCAACACGATCTTCCAGCATATCGCACGGCATTCGAATCTGGACGACTATCACGCGCCGTGTGTCGCCTGGTCCGATCGATTTCCTGAACATTCCACCGCCAACGAAACGATGCCTGGTTACGTCTGCTTCCGCTCGTCACCCGCGCTGGAAGGTGATACGGCGGACGAACGTCGTGGCCCGTGGCATCGTTGGGTGGCCGAACAGATTCGTGACCTGCACCTGCAGACTCCCGGTGCGACAATTGGCGTTCTGACACGGACCAACAACGCGGTTGCCAGAATTGTCCACGAGCTGTCGCAACTCAATATACCCGCCAGTGAAGAAGGAGGAACGCCACCAACCGACAGTGCGGCAGTGTTGGCGATGCTGGCGCTGCTGCAGTTGACGTCACATCCCGGTTGTCAGGTTTCGCGGTATCACGTCGCCAATTCGCCGCTTGGGCCAATCATCGGGCTGCTTGACTGGAAGAATGCGGAGCAGTCCGAAGCCGTCGCTGCGAACCTGCGAAGCCGACTGATGGACGAAGGTTATGGCAGAACACTGCAGACGCTGTCCGAATCCGTCCGAGACGTTTGCACGGCTCGAGATCGATTGCGACTGCAGCAGATTGTGGCGCAGGGATGGCAGTTTGATCAAACGGGATCGCTCAATCCATGCGACTTTGTGCGACTGCTGGAAAACAGCAAATTTCAGAAGTCTGAACCCGCACCCGTTCGCGTGATGACAATTCATCAAAGCAAAGGCCTGGAGTTCGATGTTGTCGTGCTGCCCGATCTGGATGTGCCGATCTTCAAAGCACCGGATGCGGCGTTCACCGGACCCGGCGCGGGCGAAGTACCGGATCGCGTTTGCGTCTGGAGCAGCAAAGCATTGTGGCCCATGTTGCCGCCGGCACTGCAGGCTGCGTTTGAGGACACAGTCGCCAGGCAGATCTCGGACAATCTGTCTGTGTTTTATGTGGCCGTCACACGCGCAATTCATGCGATGCACCTGCTGACAAAGCCCATCACCAGTAAGCAGCCACCGAAAACATTCGGAGGCCTGCTGCTGGCGTCATTGACCGATCAGTCGCAGGCGGAAGCATCCGTCATGCTTTACGAAACAGGTGATCCGGACTGGTACAAGTCCGTGTCGAAAATGACAACGGTCCAGACCGAACAACGGCAGATAAGATCTCACGTCGTGCCGCACGTGCGACTGGCTCCGATGACAGACGGACGGCGCCGTGGCTTAAAGCGCCGAGCCCCCTCAAGACACGATGAAACGCGGCTGTATCTTCCGGCCGTGACGTCACTGATCGCCCGGCGTGAAACGATGCCAGCCTCAACGGATGTGGCGGAACCCGGTGTCCGGGCCATCATCGATCCGAAAACACGCGGAACGGTCATGCATGCGTGGTTCGAATGTATCGAATGGCTCGACGACTCAACGGCAATGCCGGACGAATCCGGGTTGCGGCGCAAGGCAACAGAGTTGACAGTCCCCGACGCAGCGGTCAATCGTCTGTTGGCGGACTTTTACGCGGCTATTCAGCGGCCGGAAACACGGCGCGTGTTTCAACGGAATGCGATTGGCTCGGTCGAGTCGTTTGCCGCATTCCGCACCGCGATTCAATCCGGACAGGCCACGACGAAAGTCGAACGCGAACGTACGTTTGCGCTGCTGCACCAGAATGAACTGGTCCTTGGATCAATCGACCGTCTGGTATTACTGATTCAGAACGGGCGACCGATTGCGGCCGACATTATCGACTTCAAAACCGACCGTTTCGCCGGAGACCGCAGCCCCTGGATCGAAGCCCGCCGCATGCACTACGGGCCACAGTTGGAAGAGTACCGCTTCGCCGTCTCACAATGCTTCGGCGTCCCGATCCAGCACATCGGCACTCGCCTGCTCCTGATCGAAGCCGACGCTGTGATCGCAACGCCGTAAACTCTGAACGGCGATTAATCAGTGTCAGGTTTCGTTGCTGGGATGCTGCAGTTTCAATTCGATCTCGGCAATTGAACGACCGTAACGGTGTATGAGGGCCGATGTGGGCTTGTCCCCATCGAGCATTGATCAGAACCAGACGGACGAATCAAAGGAAGCCCCCATCACTGCCTGGCTTGTCCCGGCTGGATTTTCTGGCATTCAAATGCAATTGTCGTGCTCGTGCTCAGAGAAACGGCGCTCGTGCTCGTAATCGAATAGACGCAACGTCGACTACGAGCACGAGCACCGCGATGCTGAGCACGAGCACGAAGACATGCCAGAATACGCGATGGTGTGCCTGCACGGCTTGTCAGCCGTTTGTCACACCCTGCGAACTATGGCTGCCAGTGCGCATGCATCGCGGCATGGCCGGTCGGAAGATCCGTCAGTGCCAGTTCTTTTCGATCGGACAACCGCATCAGGAACAAATTCCGCACGCCATTGCGCTTCGACCCATACACGATCCAGTTCCCGTCGGGCGAGGGCTTTGGATGATAGTGCAGAGTTCCCTCGGCGGAGTGTGTCAGTTGCTCGGCCTGACCATCGAGCGTGATCTGAAACAGCTCGACGTTGTCGCCGATCTTCGCCGTGTAGAAAACGGACTGGCTGTCGATCGACCATACGGCAACATCGCTGCTGCCACCGTGGTAATCGGCCACATCCAGAAACTCAATAACGCCACGGTAGCCTCCTCTGTCCGCCAGTTTCTTCAGACCGGTTCCATCAGGCCGAACGATGTGCGGATGGCAGTTGTAGTGTTCGCCGGAAACGAACAGCAGCCACTTCCCATCGGGCGACCACGACGGAGCGAAGACAAACGGATGACCGGTCTGCACATGGACACGATTCGAGCCATCGGCGTCGGCGAGATAAACCTGATAATTCTCGTGATACGAAATCCTTGAACCATCCGGCGAACTGCTGAATCCATAAGCAAACCCGTTGGAGTTCTTCGTGAGGTCCGCCTTATTACGGCCATCGCGATCCATTCTGAAGGGCGTGGAATTCCCGTCGATGAGCGCCGTGAACCCGAGTTTCTGCGGATCGTTCTGCCAGTAGAACACCCCGGTGTTGTAGAAACTCACCCGGTCCACCGCCGTGACATTCTCGGCTGTTCCTGTTGCCAGATCGACGAGATACGAGTCAACCAGCCAGCCCTCAGGAGTGAAACGAAACGTCTTGTGTTCCTCCTCCCACTCCGCGTTCTCCGCGCTCTCCCATCCGCGATGGACAACTGCGGTCAGGCCGTCGGGAGACCAACCCGCGAACTGTGTCCATGAATCAACCGCGTCCGCCAGTTCAGCCGCCACCGGACGACGGTGCGTTCCGTCTGCCTGCACCAACATCGCCCGATTTGTGCTGACATTGGCATGCCGTCCGCCCGGCAGATTTGTGCGGTGCTCGTTGTAGCCGATCAGGAAATTTGGCGGATCCGGTTCAGCCGCGAGAACGAAACCGCCTTGATTCAGGAGACAGACGCACACCCAAAAACCGCAAAGGATTCGCATCGAAACACTCCATTGGAATTCAGGGTCGGGATTGTGAACCGAATCTGGTTGTCGCGAAACTATACCGCGCGCGGGCTGGAATGACACAATTGGACACTATCTGCGTCATCGTCTTCAAGCATCGACACGCGCCGTTCACGCCGATGGCGAGTATTCCGCCC
>JAYUVA010000847.1:0-6383 GCA_043754375.1 Candidatus Kuenenia sp.
CCCAGCATGGTCAGCATGTCGAGCGGTTGGTAAACAAATATATTCATGAGCCTCAGTCCGCCAAGTCCTCCTACGAGCGCGAGGGCAACACTGATCATCACCACTAGGGGATACAGAAATGACTCAAACAATGCCGCCATCAGGAGATAGGTCAGCAGCAGTGCCAACAGCAGATTCCATTTGAGGTCAAACCATGTATCCTCCAGTTTGTCGGCGGTGCCGGCGAGGCGAACCTGGTAAACGCCACTCTGAAAGTCCGCTTGCTCCATGAGCTTCCCGCAGACCATATCCTCGGCAATCTTCATTGCCGTTTCCAGGGGCATGTCCTGCTTCGGCTTCACCTGAATCGTGACCGCACGCTCACGCTCTGTGTGATTCACCTGCTCTGGTCCATATGTGAGCAGGACATCAGCAATCGATGAAAATGGAATTGTCGCCCCGGATGGAGTCTGGACAGGCAGATTCTCGATGTCATGAGAGTGTTTGGAAAACTCCGCGTCGCCACAAATGACGAGATCAATCCGACGCCCCTCGTGCCAGTAGTCGCCCGCAAAGGCACCGTCTACCAGGGCGTTCATGGCATAGCCCATCGACGCTGCACTGATTCCGAGCTCAGCCGCCTTTTCGATTTTCGGGATGATATGGATTTCCGGGCTGCTCGCGTCCAGGCCGGGAATCGGACGCAACTGGTTGCCCGTCGGTCTCCCTGCGTCGTCAACGAGTGGGAACACGCCCGGGACTGCCGGGCTATCCTTGGTTGCCGGGATGCCGGTGCAGAGCCCAAAGGCAAACCGTGCCTTTTCGAACAACACGTCGAGGTCAGGGCCCGTGATCTCGATGTCGATCGTTCGGCCACCGCTGAGTCCGTTGTCAAACAGGCTCGACTGACTCACGATGGGAATGACACCCGGCTGTTTGCTGGCGACGGCGGATAAAACGGGAATCAGCTCCGCCGCCCTCAATTCATCCACAGCCCGCGCCCCCATAAAAAGACTGCGCCCGCGAGCCACGAAAAAGAAGTTCTTGATTCGAGGCTCGCCGGGTTTTACTTCTCCTGTCCAGTACGGTGCCAGCTGCCGTTCAATGTCTTCACCCAGTTCGATCATCTTTTCAATGTTGTAACCGGGCGGAGGCAGAAGAATCGCGACCACCAGATTGCGGTTTCCGGTCGGTAGGTATTCCGTCGCCGGCCACAGCAGAAAACTGCACCAGACCGACCCGATACAAAACACTGCCACAACCAGCAGTCGCCAAAGCCAGCTTCCCCGCGCTGACATCAGGCGTCGCATAAAACGGGCCAGCAGTTCGTTGGCCCAATGACAGAAGCGAACCAGTCCAAAAAGACCGGAAGGACCAAGGCTCGTATTGTATTCGAGGCTGGCAGTTTTCTGATTTCCCAACAGCCAGCAGGCAGCCGCTGGAATGACGGTCACGCTGACCAGCATCGAAATGCCGACCGAGCAGGCGATGGCGATCGAAATATCCTGAAACAATTGCCCCGCCTGCCCCTGCACAAAGATCACCGGCACAAAAACCACGATCATCGCCAAAGTGGCAGCAAGCACAGCCCCCCAGACCTCGTGAGTCCCCTGCAGAGCCGCTTCCCGAGCTGACTTGCCCATCTGGAAGTGGCGATAGATGTTTTCCAGCACCGTGATCGCATTGTCGGCCACCATCCCGACAGCGAACGCCATCCCCGCCAGACTGATGACGTTAATACTGCGGCCAAACAACTTCACAAAAATGAACGTGGCAATGACGCTGATCGGAATCGAGAGTCCGATAATGAGCACCGATCGCACGCTCTTCAGAAACAACAGCAGAATCACAACCGCCAGCACTCCACCGGAATACACATTGCTTTCCACGAGGGCGGTGGCGGAGTCCAGGTACTCCGTCTGATCGTAGACCTGTTCCAGGTACAGGCCTTTTGTTTCGAGGGGACCAAGGTTCAGTTCTTCGCAGGCAATACGCAGATTGCTGCCATAAATCCGAGTACACTCCGCCAGTTCCAGAGATGTGATCTGCCCATCGCGATCCAGGTCCAGCGCATCACGGGGCGGGCCCATGACTTCCTTGATGTTTGTGCCCGGAGCCTGCTGAGCATTGACGGCCAATGCATTCACGCCCATCTGCCGGACAACGCCGTCTGGCTTCTTGTACGCCACTCCAACCGCCGCCACATCACGCACTCTGATTGGTGAGTTGTCCCGATTGACAATGATGGTTTCTTCCACCTGTTCTGGCGATTGAAACTGGCCCATGGTACGGACAACATTTCGCTGCGTCAGTTCCGAAATATCGCCCGCAGACGTGTTCTGATTCTGAGCCAGCAACGCCGCGCGAAGCTGATCGATGGAGACTCCGAATGCCGCCAGGCGAGTGGGATTGACTTCCACCCGGAACTCCTGCTCCTGGCCGCCAAACACGTTTCCATTTGCAACACCTGGAACGCGTTCAAACGCCGCTTCGATGTAATCCTCGGCGAACTTTCGCATGCGTGCCGGGTTGTTGCGACCGAGGATGAAAACCTTCAGGACAGGATGCTCGCTCGCCAGCAGATTGAGCCTGGGAAGATCGATCTGGCCAGTTCCTTCCATCAGCGGAGTGAGAGGCTCCCTGAGCTCCGGCTGCAGCGAAATCAGATTCTTCAGGTCTTCACGAGTCGGCGGGATCGGCTTGAGGATGAACCATGCAACAGCATTCGCGTTCGCATTGACCGTCGAGATCACAGGTTCGCGGGCCTCCTCCGGATAATCGGGGACCTGATTCAGTTTTTCCGCAACTCGAGCGCGTGCATCCGTCAGATCGGTGCCAACGGCGAATCGCATTGTGATGGATCCCACCGAGTCTGAGCTTTCGCTCTTGAACTCATCCATCCCTTCGACGCTCTTGAGCTGTTCCTCCTGCTGTTCAATGATCTCGCGTTCGACTTCTTCTGCACTTGCGCCGGGCCAAAGTGTGGTGATCGTGATTTCCGGCTCGGCGACATCCGGAGTCAGCTGCACCGGGGTCGCCAGATAAGCGATCACCCCGAATAGCAGCGAAAGAATGACGCCGACGGTGAGTTTAACAGGATTGTCGATGGAGAATTTGATCAGGTCCATGGGGATACCAGAGCACGGGGCCAGTTGGGCGTTGATTTAGTGATTCAGGCAGGGTGTGTGCAGTGCTCGCGGAACACACCAGTTTCTCACGCATTTCCAAAATGGTGCGTTACGCTCCGCTTCACGCACCCTACTCCGATTCTTCTTTCTTCCCAATCTTCACGGGCTGAAACGGCCGCATCCGCGGGGCTCCTTCTGTGACCACCTGCATGCCAGCTTCGAGATTCTCGCCGGTCACCTGAATCCAGGTTTCGGAGCCGATACCCAGAGTGACTTCAATCTGACGCACGCTGAGGGTTTGCCCTTCCGTGGTGGGATTAATGACGTAAATGAAGTTTCCCCGAGACGTTCGCACGACCGAATCCTTGGGGACCAGGATTGCGTCCACTTCCTCTCCACTAAACTCAGCCTCCGCCATCATGCCTTCCCGGAGCGCCGGAGTCGGCGGTACTATCGGGGCAGAATCCTTGTCGAGGAATCCCTCGTTTTCAATGACAATGATCACCGGAAAGCTGCGGGAACCTTCTTTCCAATTGCTGCGCGGCACCACGGTGAGTTCTTTAACTATCCATTCAGGCGACGATCCGGTACCCTGAATTTTCAGAGTTACCGGACTCTTGGGGTGAATCTGATCGATATACTGCTGATCAACCTGAACTTCCACTTTCACGGAGGTCAGGTCTGCCAAAGTCACCACAGGTGCTCCCTTCGACAGCCACTGACCGATGTTGGTATGTTCTTCAACCACGAACCCGTCAAACGGTGCTCTGGTCGTTCGTTTTTCGAGCTCAGCTTCCAGAAACTTCACATGCTCTCGCTGTGCCTCCACACGGGCTTCGGCCTGCAAAACTGTTTCGCCACGAGCTGTGGAGATTCTTGCCAGAACAGCAGCAGCAGCCAGCCGATTCTGTTCCGCCGCATCCAGATTTTCCTGAGCATCCTTCACTTCGGTCGGATTCGCGGCACCGCGCTCACCAAGTGCGGTCATTTCGGCAAGCCGCCGTTTTGAGGTCGCATAGGCCACCTCAGCCGACTGCTGCCGCGCTCTGGCTTCGTCGATATCTTCGCTCCGCGGGATCTTAATCTCGTCCAGCTCAGCCAGCCGTTCTTCGAGCACTGCCCGTTGTTCCGCAAGTTCGGCATTCGCCGATGTCATTTTCAGTTTGGACAGCACCGTCGGAGAGACTTTTTCAGCGATGGGAGAGACTTCACCAGTCACATAATCGCCCACTTCGATCGGGAACTTCTCCACAATGCCGTCTGCTCCGGAAGCCACAATGCTCGTCCGAACAGGCCGCACGTTTCCCACCGCTCGAAATTTCGGGGTCAACCTGTCCTTCTTTATGATCGCCACTTCCACCAAAGCTGGCAGTCCGGCTGACGCTGCCCGAGGAGCCTTTCCGCCATCAGCCGTCGCCGCACCAGGATGATCTTCCACGGCCTGGGAAGCCGTTCGTGAACAGCCCGGCACAATCGTAGCCACGATTGTGATGAGTAACGCATTGACAGTGATAAAACGGTATTTCATAAAATGAAGGTAGTCGCAAAAAGGAGCAGGCCACGAAACTTCGCAGCCTACAGGAACCTACTGCCTCTCGCTACAACGTGTTCCTCGGATTACCGCATTTTTCAAATGCAGGGCGGGCGAATTACTTAGAAATCGCTGTACGAAACCGTCGTACAAGACTGGTTTCGTCGATGTCAAATCGCAATTTCAGGATCTGGAGTACCAGCTCCAGGGGAAATTCAGGCAATGACGCGGAGTCCTTCACATGGGCGTAGGCTGCATCTATGAGACGATAGACTTCCAGGTGATTTTCCACCCAGCGCCAGATTTCCGGGACGTGGAATTCAGCGTACAGCGGCATGCGGGTGGTGGACATGGATGTGACATCCACTTCGATCACAAGGTCGGGAGGCGGATCGATGTCGGCATCATATTCATCCCGGTCACGAACAGCTGCTTCGTTTTGAATATAAAAACATTTATCGGGCTCCAGACCACGTTCGAGCAATCGGCTCTTCATCGTGGTCGAACCGCCGCTCAGACACGCGATCTGTCTGTCTTCGGTCCACGCGAAGACCAATCTTCCAAGAATCTCTGAGATCCGTTCGTGTCGTCGGGAGGGTGCCATCAGAATGAGTACTCCGCGATCATAGGTCATCCGCACACCACGATTGCCATCAGAGGACCTCAGCCGTTCGTAGGTCTCCCAACTGACATCGCGCAGCGTCACCACTGAGTTCGTGGACTCACGGATGTGTGTCGTGACGCTCATTGACAGATCCTTCGACGCAAATTCAAAAAATCCCGTGTCGGTAGTGTAACAGGCACGGCGTCGGAAACAGAGGCTTCGTCAGAAAATTGGTCACTGTCATTCTGCAATCGCAATGCAGGTAGAGCGCTCGCTGTCGGCGGACTCCGTTTGAACTGGTTGCTTGCACGCGATTTTGCCCACGACGTGATAGGAAATACGAGGCGTCTGGACTATTCTTGTGCATGGTCACGTATTCATTTCAGAGTAGGCCGGACCAAGCGTAGCGTAGTTCCGGCACTGGGCCGACCTGCCGGAACGGCGGTGCGCTTGGTCCGGCCTACAGATTTCACCCAGATTTCTTATAACTGCAGATTTACGTACTCTCACTGCTGGAGGCCGAACTACCGACAATGACCGAGAGCAATCCGCAATCGCCCAATCCATTACTTCCTTCGGATGTTCAGCATCCTCAGGATACTCGCACCTCGGTACAGGAAAGTGTTGGAATCCCGCCATGGGGTATTGCAGATCTGCCAGCACCCAGACCGCTTGGTTTCAGCAATCTTGCAGGCCTGATCGGGCCGGGGATCGTGATGTGCGGGATTCAGATCGGGGGCGGGGAATGGTTGTTCGGGCCGGATGTGACCGCGAAATATGGCGGCGGTCTGATGTGGATTGCGACCATCGCGATTATCACGCAGGCGTTCTACAATATCGAATGCGGGCGTTATGCTCTGTATTGCGGTGAGCCAGTCTTTACGGGATTCATGAGAACTGCGCCCGGGCCGGCGTTCTGGATCGGCGTGACGCTGATTATGAGTTTGTCATCATTGATTCCGGGACTTTCTACAAACGCGGCGGTCCTGATTGCTACATTGTGGCTGGATCGACCGCCCACCGGCGCTGATTCATTTCTGGTCAATACCATCGCCTATATCACTCTCGGAGCCGTCGTGTTTCCGGTCCTCATCGGTGGCAAGGTCTATAACACGCTACAGTTTGTGATGACGATTAAGGT
>JAYUVA010000848.1:0-4766 GCA_043754375.1 Candidatus Kuenenia sp.
GCGGTCGCCATCGACTTGGTTGACGGCCTTGCGCCACACTGCCAAAGATGCCGATACTCTTGTCGTCGTCATTCGTGGTGGATGCGACGAATCCCAATCCGAGCGGCTGACATTTCGCGTCACCGGCGTGAAAGATGTTAATGAATTTCTCGAATTGATTGAGATCGAGTTTTATACGGGCGAGAACGTTTCCATGTGTGGTGGAAACGATACTTTCGAGTTTCTGAAGGATGGAAAGTCACTTGTCACCCTGAATCGAACACCATTAACGGCTCTGACCTGGAACAGTGACGACTGGAAGGGTGATGCCGTGGTGAGTCGTGCGGCATATGCCCGGATCATTGACTGGTTCGATTCTCGTGGGTTCAAGTACTTCAAAGAGGAAATCGCCGTTATTGACGAAGCTGTCAGGCAGCAACAACAGTCCGATGACGCATTCGTTGCGAGCTTTCCGCCGGAAGTGCGCCAGCTTATTCTTGAGTCAAATCGCAGCAACGGAGAGATCGATACCGCCAAGGTGACCAGACTGATGCCCATTCCGGGCGAGGGTTGGCTTGCCATCTGCAGGAGTCTCGGTCAGTTGCCGGAAACCGACGCCTCCTGGACCATGACTGTTCCAATGACCCGGGCCGTGCTCGCGATCGCCAATTCGACCGATCAATCAACATTCTGGAATGCTGTTGAACTGATGGCTGACGAAAAATCGGCTCAGCTCGGGGCCGCGAGATTGTACTTCGAGGAGGCGATCGGTGAACGCGAAACGGACGTCCACAAACTCCCGTCCATACTTGCTCTGGCCACTGCAACTCTGACTCATGGATTCGACCAGAACAAGCCGAGTGTCATGCGAAAACTGGCAACAATGGAGCAACCCGAAGTCACAGAGTTCCTCCGAACGATTGTGGACGGTCAAGTGGGGACAGAGATCAATCCCGCCAGTCAGTGGAATGAAGAGCCAGGAATCCGCGCCGGCGCTCTGATTGGGCTTGGAATGCAAAAGGCTCCTGTGACCAGCGAAGAATGGAATCGTTGGACAGAAACATTTACGAGTCCGTCAGACGCCGCAGCGGTTGAAATTGCGGGACGCCTGCTTGGAAAGGGGACCGTCATCCGACCCGGACATTTTCGGTTGGAGTCCTACACGCTCGGCGAAGCTGGCATTGAAGCCTTGTCGCGTACGCCCGGCCCGGAATCACTGGGTCTGCTAACGACGGCCATGGAACACCCCTGGGCGTACGTAGCAGACAGCGCGGAGTTGGCCATCGAGAAAATGATCGGTGAGATCTGGGAGCGATCGGACCGTCGTCGAAAGATCGATGAATGGCTTGCAACACACCCGGATTCCTGGATCAAGCCGATCGACAAGTCATCGCCTTGAAGTCTTAGCGGACGGAGCGTGGCTCATTGCTGGCGCCCACACTACAACCAATCACGTTACGAATCAGCGTCGCGTGCTCAGACTTCGGAAATCACAAATCGCATCGCCAAGCGAACGGTATGGTTTTATCCGGCATTCCGGCAACGTCAGGCGAAGGCGGGCAACTTCCGTCGAAGAAAATTTCTCACCGGACAGCAGCAAGACCTTAAGTTGCCGAAGCTTATGCAACGGCGACAAATCCTTGACCGAATCATCAATCAGCAGCACTTGCAGGGATTCAAACTGCGCAATCCGTTTCCAACTCTCAACGCAGTGCCAGATCGCCAGGTGCTTGAGCGTTGGGATCTGTGAAAGCATTTTCAATCCGGCATCCTTTATGCCCATATTCAGTGACAGCGTCTCCAACGGCAGATCGACCAAAAACGACAGACCAGCATTTGAAATCGCGGTGTGCTCCAGATACAGCACTTGCAGTTGCGACGCCTGGCTGAGAAATCGTAACCCTTTGTCGCTCACGGCAGTGAACTGCAGGTCCAGACTTCGAAGGTCCGCAAACTCCGCCAGCGCAGGCATGCCCGAATCAGTCACCGACGTCGCGCCGAGCCCAAGGTGTTCAATCCTTGAGTCCGAGAGCCAGATCAGGCTTGTGTCCGTGACATTGGTTTTATAAAGCTCAAGCTTCTGCAGTGGCTCGCATGCTGCGAGGTGGCGAATGCCATTGTCGGAAACTTCCGTCAAGTCCAGCCGCAGGCGATTGAGCCCGTCGAACCGAGCCACATGCCGAAGTCCTTCGTCAGTGATCCCCGTATCAAGTAGACTCAGGCTTTGGAGTCGCGACTGCTCCGGAAACTCCGCCAGCCCCGCATCGATCACTACGGTGTTGGATAGATTGAGCCGAACCAGAGTGTGTGCCTTCTCATTCACGAGCCTGACAATCGCATCGTTGCTGACTGCAGTGTGTCTCAAATTGATCCGCTCAAGCCAGCTCAGACTGTCGACGGCACCTAGTCCTTTATCAGTGATGTCCAAGTATCCAAGATTGAGCTCTTGCAGCTGAGGCATTTCCGGGAGACAGTTCAACAAACCCTCATCAGTGATACGTGTGGCTCTGAGTTCAAGCGCCCGCAGCGCCAACATATCCGTAAGACAGCCGAGTCCTTTGTTCGTAATCTGATTGCGATTGACGTGAGCAGCCGGAACTGGCCGCAGTCCGGGTGGCAGTCAACATGGGCTGGTGCCGATATCAAGTCGCTCCAACTTTGAAAGTCGCCCCAATTCTTTGAGCCCCTCGTCCGTGATGTGCGTCTGATACAACCTTAGATTTTCCAGGCTCCGCATTTCACCGATGAATCTCAGACCCGCGTCGGTAATCTGAGTCATCGTGAGATCGAGAGCTGCAAATCCCGGGTAGAATACCAAATGGCGCAAGTCGTCATCTGTCACATCTGACTCAGTCAGGTTTACGATGCCGTCCGGCTCGCTTTCGGTATATTCGATTCCTGTACCCAGCCGAGCAAGCAACTCAAGTGCTGCATCGGGAAGCGGTTGATTTTCAGATTCCATGCTGCCTCCAGAAATGAGTACGAGGATTTTGTCCGTCGTGATTGTACACTGAGTCATCGAGTATTGTTGGGATGGTTACAACAATTACAAGACGCGAATCATCCGAATGAATGTGGTCCTTCAGTCGACACAGGTAATCGGCCCATTCGACTCCTCCTTCTGCTCGCAAACCGTATGAAATCGCAATCGTCGACAGCGGATCGATTTCCTGTTTGCGAAGCCGAGTATACAACACACGCGCGTCGTGACGTCTTAGCGATGTTATCCCGCGACATGAAAATGTACGATCCTCCGGCAATGGCGGAGGCAATGGGATTCGCATTTCCGATGACAGCCAGTCGACAAGGATTTTTGCGATTTGTTCATTGCAATTGGGCAGTGTGTCAACACAACACGCCGCGTCTGCGACCGCGTCTTCAAACGCAGTGCCGGCCGAAATCAGCAGGGAACGCAATCCCATTTTCATCGTCTGTTTCATTGTCATTCCCACGGAATCCGACTATCACGAAAGATCCGGGCGGTATCCAATCACGATTTACAGGTTGCGATCCAAATTCACCCATGTTGACCCTCGATCAAAACCGGCATCAATCCTCGACCTCAGGCAAGTGCGACCATTCTTTGACGGGAATGATTCCATCCCATTCCCCTGCCGTCCAACGGTAGCGAGAAACTCCGTCGCCGGAAGCCACGAAAAACGTTGAGTCAAATTGCCTTCGATACGCATCATCCGGTTCAGTTCCCGGGAAGCCAATCAGTATGACATCCTTCCATTCTGCGGTGATCGGTTCCCTGGCCATTCGCCGCCCATCGATTCGCTCGAAAGTGATGGTCTTTGGGAAGCGAAAACGGAGGCTGGGAACGTGTTCCGCATTCTCCCAGTCTTCAATGACCGCGTCCATGCTTCTCAAATGCGGCTGGTAGTGCGTTGGCAGCACATCGACCCCGATGCCGGTCGGCTTCGGCATGTCGGGAAACATCTCGGGCTCGAGTCGCCGCCAGTTCTCGTTATAACGCAGAAAGAAATGACGCTGTTCCCAGTCAAAGTCCCGATTCATAATCAGCACCCGAGGAAGTGACTTTTTCTCCAGGTAATTTCGGTCACGGTCCACAACATCGGAAAAATGCTGAATGATCTGAACTCCGGAAGCATCGACGTTCTCCAGCACGATTCCTTCGAACCCAAGATAAAGAGGCAATGCCATGTCGCACGGCCTGAGCGGTCCGTATCGATATCGAAGTTCCGTCGCCGCAAGTGCTTGTATTGCCTGTGTTTGTGCCATTGATAGCCGATTTGACATGCCTGCCCCCTGTCCACGGAAAAAATCTCCGTATACAGTGTGAACGACATGTCTCGACTCTCATAATGGCTGGTTTTGAAGCGCCTTTCGGTGGCTGGTTCTGGGCGCCCACTGACACTTCGGCCCGAAGTCGATCACAGGAACGCCGTGAAACATATTGTTCAGCGGTTTCAATGCCTGTCGAAAGTTCGCTGTTTCGCCCGTAGGCTTGCCATCGCGAACATACTCCAACTCTGCATGTTTCAGGAACAGGAAGGCGAGCCTGCTCACGGTGAGCGTAACTGGTGCTGACTTCGATCGCTCTGAATGAGCAGCTTCCCATTCCGCCGGAATCTTGTTGAATGCGGTCTTTGATTTTGGCGAATTGTAAACGCCAAGATAGTGCCGCTCACCGTTGAATGTAGTGCGAGCCTGACCGCTCGCTTCATGGAATCCGTAGACGGGTTTCCGAGCCATCGAACCTACTCCCGAAAAGTGAAGATTCAAATACCGACTACCCACTTCGAAATGAATGAAGTGGGTAG
>JAYUVA010000849.1:0-18351 GCA_043754375.1 Candidatus Kuenenia sp.
CTGGCCGATCAGCCCGCATGGCCTCCGGACGTTTTTCTGAAGCAGGTCATCGATGTCGCACGCCATCATTTCCCACTGTTGCAGTCCTCAGCCTCCCGCGGCTTTTCGTTGCGACTCGGTCCGTCGGAAATCAGCCTGTCGAATTTCTATCGGATGTATCTTCAACAGCCGCAGAATTTTCGCCGGATTATCGTCCCCGGCCTGACGACCGTTGTGCGTTTGCAGGAACTTGGCCCCGCTCAACTGGCACCGACATTGGAACAGGTGAAGCAGCGAATTCTGCCAATTCTTTCTTCTGAAGATGAACCGCGTTCGGACGAACGAGTTCAAATGCCGTGGGTCGGTGGTTTGTGTGTGGGATATGTCGTCGATGAAGAGGATTCCTACCGCTACGTTCATCAGCGAATGATTGAAGCATGGAATCTTTCTCCGGACGATCTGCACGATCTTGCTTTGCAGAATCTACGCCGTTATTCCGCCGCGCATCCGCTGGAAGTGACGATGGTTGGCGATGATAGAAATCCGCGACTGCTGATGCCGGTCAAACCAGATGCGTATAACTGTTCGCGCGTGCTGGATCCGGATTTCCACTCTCAATTGCGGGAACTGTTCGGGCCGGAACTCATCGTCGGCGTGCCGAATCGCGACTTTTTTGTCGCGGCGACGTTGAAAGATCCTGATTTGATTTCGCAGATTCGCAAGCGTGTCGATGACGATTTTTCGACGATGCATCATCCACTGACGCGACGACTGCTGGTCGTGTCAGCCGACGGCGTCAGTGAATACTGTGGTCCATAACCAACGCTGCACGGCTCTGCGCGTCGCGTTTGTCGGTGGAGGTTCAGGCGGACACCTGTTTCCTGCCGTCGCGATCGCTCAGGAACTGCTCAGGCAGGATCCTGACTCGCGTTTTCTGTTTCTGACCAGTCATCGAACCGTCGATCGACACGTACTGGATGCTTCCGGATTGTCTGAAGTTGAGGCGAGGGTCGAACCGTACGCATCGTTGACTTCAAAGCGCGGACTGTGGAGTTCTGCCATGCGGTTACAGTCGCTCTGGCGTTCGCTGCGGCAAGCGCACCTGTCGCTGAAGGCGTTTCGACCGGACGTCGTTGTCGGCCTGGGAGCGTTGGCAAGTGTTCCCGGCGTTGTGGCCGCCAGTCGACTGGCTCTGCCCATCACGCTGCTGGAACAAAACTGCCTGCCCGGCAGAGCCACGCGATGGCTGGCGAGGCGGGCACGGTTGACTGTGTTTGGTTTGCCAGTAGCGGATGATCGACTGCAACACTGGGCGTCGCCCGTGCAGACCTGCGGTACGCCGGTGCGCGTCGGTATTCGTGAATTGGCAGGGATGCCTGTTGCCATGATTTCCGAACGCAAACGAATTCTGATCCTTGGTGGCAGTCAGGGCTCACAAGCGATCAATCAGATCGTTGCCACGGCGTTCAACCAGGGACTGAAATTACCACCGGAGTGGGATATTGTGCACCAGACCGGTGAACCACAAGTCGCAGCGATCCGTGATCAGTATCGTCGCTGCGGCATCGCCGCCCGTGTGCAAGCATTTCTTCCCGACATGCGTGCAGAGCTGGCCGCAGCCGGCATCGCCGTCAGTCGCGCCGGTGCCGTGACGATTCAGGAACTTGCCTGTGCCGGATTGCCGTCAATCCTGATTCCGCTGAGTACAGCGGCGGACAATCACCAGTTCCTGAACGCACGTCTGCTGGAAGGCTCAGGAGCGACTCTTGTGATCGACGAAAAAATGGCGGATGCCGTAAACACGTTCAGAACATCGCTGGAAATGTTTTTTGGCGCACCGGACCATTGGCAGCGCATGTCCCATGCGATCCGCTCACTCGCAACTCCAAACGCCGCCACTGAAATCACCCGATTACTGCGCAATATTGGTATCCCACATGCCTGACGCTTCGGGTTCATGCCAATTATCCCCGGTTCGTCTCGAGAATTGCGAACCCAACGCCGGAACCGATTGCGATCCACACGCGCTCTGCCTTGACTGTGGCTTCACTTTTCAGCGCCCCGTGATGCAACAACTGGAGCACTTGTTCACGATTCTTGCAGCCGTAGGTGAATTTGACATGGAATTTCATCAAATGCTCATTTCTTTGGAGTCTGGCATAGGAAAGAAAATGAATCCGGTAATTCAAACGCACCACGATGAAATGCAGGTTGTTGAAATCCGATTCGACGATGCGTGGGGGCGTTCACGACACGTTCCGACTCGACGGGATTCGCGCGTATCCCTGGAACGCTGTTTGGCGACGGTTGACCGAATGATCGGAAAATGCAGATTACACGGGTGTGAACGAATTGGCAGAACCCGAGGCCTGATTCGTGTCGAGGATTCTTTTTGCAGTTGGACGCAGGTTGTCGGTACACTGCACGGATGGTCGGTTCAAACATTTTTCGGTAACTACCGGCATCAGCTTTCTTCACGCAGAGGTCTTCGATGACGTTCTTTCCCCGACGTACCGCGGTATTTGGAAGTGTGGGTTTGTTGGCCGGCTGCGCAGTGTTTTTGTCGGAAAATTGCGTCAGCGCAGCTCCGCCAGAAGCTCCCGAAGAACCAGCGGGGTTGGTGTGGTTTATCGGGACCGTTGAACAGGTCGTTGATGGAGTTCCATTGATTGATCTGGGCGAAGTTCAATCGCTGCGCCGGGGAAGCATGGTTGCGGCGATTCGGTATCGCGACAACCATTTTGCACCCTTGGGTGTCCTGGAAATTCGAAACAGCCACCCCACCTGGTGCCAGACAAAGAAACCTGATTCGTTTGCCGCTGAAGTCGGTGACCTTGTGATGTTTGTGGAATCGCCAGGTGACTTAGGATCCGGCGATGCGATCCGCGATGGGTTCATCCGGCATCGGATCGTCGCAAATTCCAACGGCAATCGATACTCAACCATCCGAGACTCAATCGAAGCAGACACGCTGCAACGCGTGACCGAAAAACAACCGAACTGGGTTGAAGGAAAACGCAGAATCGCAGGTGTGATCCGATCACCTTCCGTGACAAAAGACATGCACACCAGACTCAAACCATTTATGAGTCAGATGATGACGTTTCAGGATTACCAGGACCGGGGAGTGAATGTCGCTCTGGTAACGTCAGAACCGTGGCAGAATGTGCTGAAAGAGCTGCGTTCAAGGAAGGAATTGACCAACACAAGAGCGCCGAATGCCGATCCCGATACTGTAGCGGAACCGATCGTGACGCAGAACACGGTCGATGAGAGCCAGCTGGTCGCGGTGCGCCGGGTCGTGGACGAGTCAATGTTTCAGCGTTTTCCGGAAGAGCGCAATACGATTGCCGTCATCTGTGCGGCATTGCTCTACACCAAAACCTCCAACGAACGTCAGTGGATCGGCCAGCAGCTTGCCAAAAGTCAGTTCCCGTCGCTTAGCAAGCAGGAACAGACGCTGATTGACATGGAATCCATCATGCGACGCATTCGAAAAACTGAGTAACAAAGGGATTTGTCACAAAACTCCAGACAAATACCGTGCCCCGGTTACTCTGTTGCTTTCAGAGCGATTCGCTAGAATTGAGCGGGAACGAATTGAGCGAGATTGAGACCCACAACAGAAAATGCGTGAGTCGCGAAGACTGAGTGGGGGTTCCGGGGCCGTCTGGAGAGACAGCACATGCCGAAGCGATTTCACCACAAGCGGAACGATTCCGGAAGCTTGCTGGCCTCCGTGTTGATTCTAACGCTGGGGTCGGGATGCTGTCTGTTTCTGGTGTCTGCCATGTCGCCGGCGTCATTTGCCGGAACAGCGTGGGGCCTGGGCGGCGCGTTCTCCGTGTTCCTGACACTGATTGTGCTCCAGCGCTTCGGGAAGATGCCGAATACCAATCTGGGATTTCAGTTTTCGTCCGCCCGCAATCGCCGCGATGACGGGGCCGCCGACTACGAACCCCGCATCGCGGGTCAGACGCGGTCGTCATCAATCGTCGGAACAAACCAACCGATCTCGGCAAAGGAAGCTCACGAAATCAAAGTGACCAGCCCGAATACCTGGGTACCCGCGAAATCAGGTCGGAATCGCAAGAAGTAGCGGACAGCACAAATCCGTCGTAGGATGGACATTCATGTCCGTCGTTTGGCCATAATGGACGGATCGAAGCGGTGTCAATTGCGCACCACGAATCCTGCGATCGTTGTTACTCGCGCGGGCTGTTTCTCGGACAGGAGTGTCCAGGGTACGGGGATCGCACTTGCTGCCCCGATCCTGCCTTCACGCGAATAATTCCTGCACGGCTTTTCCTTGCGCGTCCTGTGTCACATAGAACGGCCGGCCTTCGATATCGAAACCTGTCTGAGGGCTGATACCCATCGCCGTCATAATGGTGGCGTGCAGATCGGCGATCGAGACCGGGTTTTCCACCGCGATCAACGGTCGTTCGTCGGCCGTCCTGCCGTACACGAAACCGCGCTTCATGCCACCGCCGAACATCACGACACTGGTTCCGCCGGTGAAATGACGATGGAGACCATAATGTTTGATCTCCGTGACCTGATCCACGCGATCCGTTGCCTGGTCGGTCGCAGTCGAACCGGGAACGCCTTCAATCAAAGCATCGCGACTGAATTCTGACGCGATGATGACCAGTGTTCGTTCCAGCATTCCGCGCTGTTCGAGATCACGAATCAGGCGGGCGATCGGCAAATCCATTTCCTCGTGCATGCGTTCCACCGTCTCATGGCCGTTCGAATGCGTATCCCAGTGCAGAAACGGAACGTACTCCGTCGTGACTTCCACAAATCGAGCGCCGGATTCGACCAGGCGTCGCGCCAGCAGACAGCCCTGACCGAAGCGGCTTACACCATACGGAGTGCGACTCGACTCCGGCTCCTGACTGATATCGAATGCTTCACGATGCCCGGAACTCAGCAAACGATAGGCATTGTCGAAAGACCGCAGCATCGATTCCTGCTGATAGTCGCTCATAAATCGGCGTTGTGGATTTTGTTCGACAAGTTTCTTAAACAGCCTGTTGCGATTGACGAATCGACCGCTGGTCATCGATCCCGGCGGACGGACAGACTGTGCCGCATCTGCCGGAATCGGAAGGTTCACCGGTCCGAACTCGGTCCCAAAGAACCCGGCCGTGGTAAAAGCTTTCAGCTCTTCACTTTCTCCTACACCTTCCAGCCGTTGCCCAATGTTGATGAACGCTGGAATGACGGGATTGAGCGGCCCGAGAACCTTCGCGATCCATGCACCCAAATGGGGACACGCAACAGTTTGCGGCGGAACATAGCCGGTATGCCAGTGATACTGATGCCTCGAATGCAAAATGCTGCCCAGATCCGGCTGGACAGCAGAACGAATGAGCGTTGCCCGATCCATGACCTCAGCGATCTGCGGAAGTCCGCGACAGATCTTCAGCCCACTCACCGACGTATCAATCGCCGGAAAAGTACTCAGCATCTCCTTGACCGGCAGGCCGCGTCGAAAAGGCTCATAGCGTTTAGGATCAAACGTATCCGGTGCGGCCATCCCCCCGCCCATCCAGATCAGAATGCAGGCATCTGCAGTCGATGCCGGATGTTCGACCGGCAAATGCTGCTCCGCACGTAAAGCTCGCGGGGCGGAACAGGCGAGGGCCGCTGCGGAGGCTGCCGAGAGTCGCCGGAGAAAATCGCGTCGAACAATGTGTTTCGGCACCGTTGGATCAATTTCACATGACATGACATGACTCTTTGCTTCGCAGAAAATTCAGTGTCGCCTGCAACGTCATCGCACCAACATGAATTCAGGCATCATCAGAATCGCCCAAAGCACGTCTTCGATTTCCTGTGCCGTGGGGGCAGGACTCAGATAGCCTTCCAGCACGATTCGTTCGTCAGCGGTCGGCATTCGGGAAAATGCAAATTGATTCAGATGACTGATCAGGCCGGACCTGTCATTGCTCCATCGATCGGCCAGTCGGGTGGCTCCCTGAGTCAGATAATTTGCGAGCGTCGATCCGTTTGTCAGATCAACAGCTTCCAGAGTCGTGAGTTCGGAAGGTCTCATCGACACGATTTGTTCACGCATCGGTCTGCCAAGCGATCGCATCAGGAAGTCGCTTTTCAGCAGCGATGTCCTGGTCATTCGGATCTCACCGTTGACAGACTGCAAAAGCAGTTGTTTACCGCTGCCTTCGATGGCCGTGGTCCATGCGGCAATGGCTGGCACAATCACGACCGGTTTCCAGTCGCCTCTGATTGCACCCAGCCTTCCTTCCTTAGACTGCGGGCCGTTTGGATTCCATTCCCACGTCGCATCGGTCGCCAACGTCAGTTGTTCGCGATTGGCCAGCGTGACTCGCGCATCAAAAAACAAAGCCGCAGCATTGGGATCGTTTCCCGCATTTGTCGCGACGACCACGATCTCGTTCTTCCCCTTCCTGAGCAACTTCTTCAGGGAAACGGCCAGTGGCTTCGACCAGTCATCGCCGCTTTCTACCTTACGTCCATTGACGAATAACACAAAGCTGTTGTCACATGTGATGATGCCCGCGGCGGATACCACATCGTCCGACAGCGTGAATTTCTTCCGGACACTGATCGTCTCACCTGCCGCCGGCACGTTCCCATTCGCCGCAGAGTCACCCCAGATCCAGGCTCCGGCCAGATCGAAATTCTTCAGTTCTGCTGCCTCTACGATCGCTCGGAGCACAGGCGCGTCAAACGCGGCCGGAGCGGATTCCGTGATCTGCCAGACAGAATCCAGAAATTGTTCCGCTGTCATCCGCCGTGCAATCGGACCTTGATAGATGAATTCCGGCGGCGCGCTGTCAGTTGCCTGTTCACGGACGACGCTTTCCGACTGATACGCTTCCGAATCTGCGATCAGAGACAGCACCGACTTGATGTCGTACTTCTCGTCCTGCAGGTGTATGGCAAGCGCATCAAGCAGATCCTCGTTCCATGGTTTCGACTGCATCGCATCCAGCGGATGCACGATGCCGCGTCCCATCATCCTGTACCACAAACGATTGACAATTGTTCTGGTAAAGCGTCCGTTATCCGGATGCGTCATCAAGGCCGCGAGCTGTCGAAGTCGTTCTTCCTTTGCCGCTGCGGGATCGATCGCACCAAGTTCCGGGAACAGCCACTTCGCCTCAGATTGCCGACCAGTCGGTTTATCACAACGATGAATGTCCATCGGCTGCGACGCATAAATCGCTGCCAATCCGTACGCTTCGTCCAGCTTCCAGCGATCAATGAAACTATCATGGCACGAGGCACATTTCATGTTGATTCCGAGAAACGATTGCGACACGCTCTGCGCGAACTGAATCTCAACCGTCTGACCCGCGCTGACTTCGCCACGCCACCTGATGCCGTCAATGTAACCCTGACTCGCGGAAGTGGGTGGTGCGATCAGTTCCCGTGCAAACTGATCAAAAGGCATATTCGTCAGCAAGGCGTCGTAAAGCCAGGTGCTGACCTGCTGACGACCGCCGGTGATAAATCCCGTGCCGCTGTAGTCATTCCGCAGCAGATCATTGAAGAATGTCAGCCAGTGGTCGGCGTAGGAGACCCGATCGTCGAGCAACTGCCGGACGATCTTCTTTCGTTTGTCTGCTGCCGTGTCCGCCAGAAACGCGGCAAGCGTTTCTGGATCCGGTAACAGCCCCACCAGATCCAGACTCACACGCCGCAGGAAGACAGCATCGTCGATGCGTTTCGGTCGTGCGACCTGATGGGTCGCCAGGTCTTCATCCAGAATGCGATCAATCGGATTGTCACGCCTGTCAACAATCGGAGGAAGATCCGGACGGCGCGGTTTCAGCGGCGGTTCCCAGGCGACCGGAGCGAAAGAAAATCCATCGTCCCAGGGCACGCCATCGGCAATCCATTTTTTTAATGCCGCGATTTCGGCGTCAGTCAATCGATCCATATCCTCAGGAGGCATCTGAATCTCTTTATCAGTTGCCAGAATCAATTCGACCAGTTTCGATTCGTCCGGCTTGCCGGGCTGCACGTTGCCGGAATTGATCAGGAGTTCCCGCGTATTCATCGAGAAGCTGCCCTTCGCTTCGCGGCCTCCATGACAACGCACGCAATGCTTTTGCAGAATTGCAGAAATGTCGTGCGAAAAATCCGTGGCTGTCTGATCTGTCCCGGCAAATGCAAATGATGGCGGACCAACACATGCCAACAGGCACAAACACGTCTGAATCATGATAATCTGCGGTCGCATCAGCAACTTTGCTAAACCCTGATGAGCTGCGGGCGACGGTTTATGGTCACGTCGTCGCCTGTGCGCAGGGTTCTAAATCCACAACGCGACTCAATCTACAACATGTTCTGAAAAGTAAGCAGTACTACAACCTCGTCACGATCCGACACCCAGCAAGCCTCTTGCTTCGAACTGACCAGCAGCTGGCTTTCCGAATTCACTCGCCGTCACGCGAGCCAGCGATGTCAGGTGTCGCCACCGAGCTGATGGTCTTGTGGCGTGGAAATCATCCCACACCGTGTAGAAATATTTTTCGGCATGCAAAGCGCCGTCTTCGCTGACAGCGTATTTCAGCATTGTGGCGAACAGACGGTCGTCCGGAAGTGACAATTCCCCGTAACGCTGCGCGATTGCGGTCGCATGTCCCTGGAGATTATTCTGAATCGCTGCATCCAGTTGAGCCAGCAGGCCGTCTGCATCCGTTGCGCTCAGGCGATCCATATGATACTTCACCGGCAACGGACTCGCGAGGAGATTGCCGGGCTGATTCCGATCCCGAGCCACCTGCCACGCTCCGATAATCAGACACGCAAAGACGTTGCGACCGCTGCTCACACTGGCCAGGTTTCTCCAGGCATTTGCTGCGTCACTGGCGTGAACGCCGACGGAATCGCCATGCACGCAACCTGCCGGTTTGAGTCTGTCTTCGTTTTGCGGCAACCGTCCTCCATCCCGTAGCACCAGCAAACTGGCTGCCAGTGAAATCGCTTCACCGATCGCGGCTGGCTGATATCCTTCCGCCAATGCACTGGCGGCGGCTCGTGCAGCATCGATCGGTGTCGCCGTTGCGAACGTTTCGCTCAGGTGTTGCACGAAGGCGTCCTCAGCGGACTTCTTCCCCGGCTCTTTGCCAGCCAGGTGAAACTCGTCCAGCAGGCTCACCAGCATCTTTCCATGTTCGTCCCAGTCGGCTGTACGGTGTGGTTCCAGACGAACACAGTATCTGAGCGATTGTCGAAGCAAGGTCAGGGCGTGCTCCGTTCCTACAATCTCCTGCATGTCCCAGGCGCGATATGGCAGGACCGTGCGATGCACTTCCGGAGCGTCCTCGATCGCCGGAATCAAAGCATCCAGCGCGCTGCGACGATCATTGGCAACCAGGCCCGCAAGGATTTGTTCCGCATGATTGGTGTCCTTTGCCACGATCGCATCATGCAGCGCCGCCGCTGTTACCTCGTGGGCTGGTGCCGAACCGGACAATGCATGCAGTACCTCAGATTCCCGACCTCCGAATTCCTGAATCCGGTTGCTGTTGCGGTAGAGTACCTTGAAGACCGGCAGAGCTTCCGAACCCTTCGGCATCAGAGCGGACATTTTCAGTGCCGGCCCAAGTGCCATGAAGGTATGGAAGCCGATATAGTCTTCACCTCCGAATGTGCGGGCATTTGCGAGAGCTCCCGCAGCGACCAGCGTTCTGAGCGGTAATCCGCCCTGTAACTTTGTCGCGAGCGCAGACTGCAGTCGCTCGACAGGCGTTTCCTGCAACTCACACACCAGGGATTCTAAATCTCCGAAGCGGAGCGTGCTGTCGAGTTCTTCAGCAAACGCCTTCGGCGCCAGCCCCAGATCCGTTAACATTGCCGGGCCCAGCGTCGCCAGCAAAGTCCCTCGTCCTACATCCGCCAAAAAACTACGACGTGAACGGTCTCGAGGCATCGGTAACTCCTTTGCAAAGCAGAATCGTTGGACCCATTCAGACAAGCGTACACTTCCAGCGAGCGATAGTGCAACTGTGGAACCGAACTTTCGACGATGGACGACCGCCATCATTGCCATCCGATTTCACCCGATCAGCCAGTTGCGTCAAATCGTTTCCAGATTCCAGTTAAATCGTGGGGAATGCCGGTGCGGGAGCGATAGAAAACGGCCACAATCACGTCTGACGAGTGCTGGCGGAGGATCTGTTTTTCCGTCGAACCCTATGAAAACAGGGCGTTCTTGCTGCGTTTCGCACGGTTTTCACTGAAAATGCACGGCCCATTTCTCAATTTATTCATCGCGATCGCAGTCACCAGTCTCATGGTGACTTCAGCCGACGCACAGAATGAAGAAAAGGAAATCGTGATTGACGGCGCGACGGAATCGCAAGTCAAGGCAATGATCGAGAAGCTGGCCAGTGTGAGTTTTCTCGATCGGCAGCAGGCCACCAAAGACCTGCTCAACGTCGCCCCGGAATCCGTCGTTCAACTGGAAACAGCTGCAGCTACGTCTGCAGGAGAAATTCGGTCACGCCTCCTTGCGATTCTGGCCCAGCTTCGCAAACGCCTGTTCGATGATCAACTGGAAGCCTTCGTTGCGAAGCCATCGGTTGAAACTGCTCAGCGACTTCCGCAATGGGATCGCTTCGAAAAAATATCAGGCCACGATGACGAAGCGTTACAGATTTTCGGGGAAATTCTTGCCGCCGAACCGCAGCTCTTTGCCACCCGGCTGTTCGCCCCGAACGACGTTCCTGCTCTGCTGGAAGGCCGCACGGCGACGCTTGCCAGGGAATGCAATGGACGCCACGACGAAGAATTTCCTATTGCCTCTTTTGCCGCCGTCATGCTGCTTGGAAGCGAACCGGAAACACGACTCATTCGTGCCACATCGACAAGTATCTCAAACGCTCTGGACGAACCGCGTTTCAGCGAACTCATCACAGACGGCGTCCATGCGAATACACTTCGCGGGATCACAGAGGCATGGATTTCACGACCTGGAATTGCCGCTGATCGCCCCCTGCGTTTTTCGATGAAACACGAACTGAAGTCGGGGCGCACGGTGGCCGTCCGCATTATTAAGAGCAAATCGAATCGACCGGACATGATCCTGTCGCTGCTGTGTCTGGCAAAACTAAAAAGTACGGAGGACCTGCCGTTGATTGAATCATTGTTCGACAATGAAACGATCCTCTGGCCTCAACGCGGTCAGGTCGTTGAAGAACAGGTCCCGGGCGGGCCACCAGTGGACACAAACTACAAAGTCCGGACCCGTGACGTGGCTCTTGTTGCTGCTGCCTGCCTGCGAGAGATTCAGCCCGAAGATATCGGCTTAAAGGCCCGCACTTCAAACGTCACGCTGTTTACTTACGATTCGCTGGGTTTCCCCACAGATGAAGCCCGCAACAAGGCTTTTGCAGCCTACCGCCGCGCCGCCGCCCAATAGTGCAAGGTCATTCCTTGAATGATGGGTTGTTCAATGTCGCAACAGTCTGCGGCATCGCCTACAGTGTATCGGAGGCAGGAACGACACGGCAGCGGCGAATGAGATCTGAATATGAAACGGCTTCGACTGGGCGCGGGGATTCTGAATCAGACGCCGCTCGACTGGGAAGGAAACACAAACCGAATTCTGGAAGCCATTCAACTTGCGCGGCAGAAGAATATCCATGTCTTGTGTCTCCCGGAACTCTGCATCACGGGCTACGGCTGTGAAGATATGTTTCTGGCCCCGCATGTCTGGCATACGTCATGGGAAATGCTGCAGCGGATCGTTCCCGCAACCGACGGCATGATTGTGACCGCTGGATTACCGCTGTTCGTAACCAACGGCGTTTACAACGCAGCCTGTGTCATGGCACACGGTCGCATCGCTGGATTCATCCCCAAGCAGCATCTGGCAGGTGACGGGCTCCACTACGAACCTCGTTGGTTTCGCGCATGGCCGGCAGAAACAAGGAGTGAGTTTCACGCTGACGGTCAGACCTGGCCGATTGGTGATCTGCTGTTCGACTGCGACGGCGTGCGGATCGGCTTTGAGATTTGCGAAGATGCGTGGGTTGCCGGACGCCCAGGCACAAGAATGGCTGAATGTGGCGTGGATATTATTCTTAATCCCAGCGCCAGTCACTTTGCATTCGGCAAACATGAGATTCGTAAACGCTTCGTGCTTGAAGGATCACGTTCCTTCGGCGTCAGCTACGTCTACGCCAATCTGATCGGCAACGAAGCTGGTCGAGCCGTCTATGACGGCGGTGCGTTGATTGCTTCCGGCGGTGACATGATTGCCGCTGGTCCGCGTTTTCGCTTCCATGAAATCGATGTTGTGGCAGCAGATGTCGATGTGGAACTGACTCGCACCCGGCGTGCGGGAATTCATTCCATGGCTGCTCATGTCACCGAAGGTGTTTTCGATCGCATGATTTCGATTCCCGGAAAGTTTGTTCCCGTCGAGAGTCCGCTGGAATCGCCGTGTGAGTTGCGGACGACATCCAAAGTTGATGAATTTACTCAGGCGATCGCGCTGGCATTGTTCGACTATCTGCGAAAGAGTCGCTCCTGGGGTTTCGTGATCAGCATGAGCGGCGGGGCAGATTCTTCCGCGTGTGCCGTGCTGATTCGCAGCATGGTCGAACGCGGAATTCAGGACCTGGGGCTTGACGAGTTTAAAGCCCGGCTGAGCTACATTCCAGGACTGTCTGAGGCGTGCACCGTAGATGCACTGATGCACCTGCTGTTTGCCGGGATGTATCAGGGCACGCGTAACAGCTCTGAGGTGACTCGTTACGCAGCAGAACAGGTGACGCGCGGAGTTGGTGGAAATTACTTTGAGATCAGCGTCGATGAGCTTGTCCAGAGCTACACGGCTGCGATTGAACAGGCGATCAACCGCAAACTCACATGGCAACAGGACGATATCGCGCTGCAGAATATTCAGGCGAGAACTCGATCACCCTCGGTGTGGATGCTGACCAATATCCGGAACGCACTCCTGCTTGCGACCAGTAACCGCTCCGAAGCCGCCGTTGGTTACGCCACGATGGACGGCGACACATCCGGAGGACTCAGCCCCATCGCAGGTATCGACAAAGCATTTTTGCGAGAATGGCTGCGGTTCATTGAGGTCAACGAATCAGCAGGCGTCCAGCCCGTTTCTGCCCTGCGCCTTGTCAATGCGCAGCAACCGACGGCCGAGTTGCGACCGAGTGAATACGAACAGACGGACGAGGGCGATTTGATGCCTTATCCGCTGTTGGATCATATCGAGCGACTGGCGATTCGTGACAAGCTCAGCCCTGCAGAAATTATGGAAACTTTGCGACGTGAGCATCCGGAATACAATGCCGGTCAACTGACCACATGGCTCCGTCGCTTCTTTACGCTGTGGTCCAGAAACCAGTGGAAACGCGAGCGGTACGCGCCATCGTTTCATGTCGATGATAAAAACCTGGACCCTAAGACCTGGTGCCGCTTCCCGATTCTATCTGGTGGATTTCAGTACGAACTTGCACAACTCCCGACCACTGACCGCGAAAGCTGAACTCAGATTCTGCGACCCGGCTCTATGGCAGGAAGTGCAGAATCAGTCGCCACGGCGGGTACCGAGGTCGGGGCGTTTCCTGAGGTCGCCGCAGCCGGACCCAGGCGTGGCCACATCGGCGGCTGCACGATTTGTTTCGTGGTATCCGGATTGAATTGCTGACGCGCAGCCGCAGTGGGGACTTGAGTTGGAATTGCCGGTGTTGTGATCAATCTCGTTGCTGAATCCGTCATCGGGATCGCCGGCGTGAGCTCGGATACGGGAACATTCTGCGGCGGCATTCCATCGGTGGGTGCTTCCACCGTTGATGGCAGATCCAGCAATTCGTCCGGGGAGAACCCTGAATCGGCAGCGCCACCGTGATCATCCAGGCCGTTTTCCCTGAGTGGATCAGCCAGACTGCCGCCGTGGTTTCCCTGTGGCACTCTGCCCGGACCAACTGATCCACCGATGGACTGCTTTGTCACTGAAGCTGAAGGGGAATATGATTTGCTGCCCTTCCTGGATGAATTGCAGCCTTCCGGCATGATAAGGCCGGGGTCACAAGTCGTTCCTTCACCGCACTTATGCCGCGTTTGGTCGCGTTTGGGTCGATGTGTTTTCGTGCGATGATTCCAGCCATGCATCATGTCAGCAAGAGTTGTTTTTACCCGACTTTGACAATGTCGCGGCGACACTGCTTCGGGCGGTGTGCCGCAGCCTGAGCGAAAGTATTCCGGCGGCAACTGCGTCTGCTGTCCCGAACAGCAATCGTCCGCACCGGCATCGTCACCACAGTTGTTGTGACCAGATGTGTGGCCTGCACCTCGCAACCAGCTGACGCTCTTCACGCGAGAAACGCCAATTGCCGGCGGTGCCGGAACTGGTTCACGCATGGGAGCTGATGGCGTGATTTGTGTTCGTGAAGGTCGCGGCCTGTCACCGTTAGAAGTCGCGGGCTCGTATTCGTAATCCCGGGGACCGGAATCGTATTCATCCGCATGACGCATCGGCATTGTGACCGGATCAGTCGAATCGGACATATTGTCGGACTCACGTGCAGGCCGATTGACCGAGCAGCCAGCCATGAAAAGCAGCGTAACGGCGATGAGTGAATTCCGTTCAAGTCGCATCCGACATCCCTCCTGGTATCGCGCCACGGGCTGCTGTTGAGCAGCGCAAACGCACGCATTCCATATTGACTCCATGCAGGAAATAGTTTCGGCGATTTCCGCAAGTGTTCTGCCAGATGCAACTCGAAAACGGCAGTCTTCCGGCAAACAAGTGGCGAAAACGCACAAATTGCCGTCGTTCCGGCCTGGTTCTGTTAAGCCGCTCGAACCGGCGCTGCCGAAAATTCAGGCGCCGAATGAGACCTGAATCTGTGAGTGTCCGTGAGATGTGACAAGAATTCCCTCGTCTGCCATAATCCACGCTGGAGTGCAGAGGAGAGACCTGTGTGTCCGGGTGTTCATGAATCTCGGCACACGAGACACAACAGGCCGAAGCCTGTGCGTCAATCGATTCAAAATCAAGATCACGAGTATGAACATATGAACTACACCTATCATGATATTTCACGCATGATCGATCATTCGCTGCTGAAGCCCACGTTAACTTTTGCGGACTTTGAAGTTGGTTGCCGCATGGCAGTGGTTTTCGGGGCAGGCAGTGTGTGTATTCCGCCTCACTATCTGCAGCGATGTGCTCAGATCCTGAAAGGGTCGGGCGTCAAGGCAAGTACCGTGATCGGGTTTCCGCATGGTGGCCACACGACAGTCATGAAAGTCGCCGAAGCGCGGCAGGCACTGGCGGACGGCGGAGAAGAACTGGATATGGTCTGCAATATCAGTCGAGTTCTCAGCGGCGACTGGGACTATGTGCGTCTGGAAATCAAGGCGGTGATCGATGTGACTCATGCCGCTGGCCAGAAAGTCAAAGTGATCTTTGAAAATTGCTTTCTGGAAGACCAGCATAAGATCCACCTGTGCGAAATCTGCAGTGAACTCAAGGCCGACTGGGTTAAGACATCTACGGGTTACGGGACTGGTGGGGCAACAATGGACGATCTGCGACTGATGCGAAAACATGCCGATCCGAATGTGCAGGTCAAGGCCGCAGGTGGCGTGCGGGATATGGACAGTTTATTGCAGTGTCGTGAAATCGGCGTGACGCGCGTCGGTGCCAGTGCGACTCAGGCAATGCTTGACGAATGCCGTCTGCGTCTGAAACTGGAACCCATTCACTTCGACGCAGATGCGGTATCCGACGGTTATTGATACGACAATCAAGATGCGGACAGGCGGCCGATATTCCATGACGCAACGCTTCTGTATTCTGCTGCATGATTATCCATACCGGCACTGGGATTTTTTGCTGGAACATGGCGATCATGCGTTATGCTGGCGACTGCTGCGACAGCCGTGTTGCAATGAACCGATCGCGACCGAAAAATTATCGCCACATCGCCTGTTGTATCTGGATTATGAAGGTCCAGTGGGTCAGGACCGAGGAACCGTCAAACGTATCGACAGTGGTACGTTTCAGATGAAAGCAACGGAGCCTGTTTTCGTAATTCAGCTGGAGGGCCTGACATGGGCTCGTCAGGCATCGCTTGACAACGTAGACGTCAATCAATCGTTTTGGCGATTCAGTGTCATGCCTTCGACGTAAGTTGGGACCAACGCTGCGCCGGCCCGCCATTTCCCGGCGTCCATGACCACGACTCGCGCCAATTGCGGTTTCCCTGAAATGCAGTCACTGATAGACTTCATGCCTCAGATTGAACCAGAATTGCCGGTTTTAGCGAGGTTTCGAAATCAATGAAAAGAATTGGAATCCTGACCGCTGGTGGCGACACTCCGGCGCTGAACGCAACGATCTATGGCGCGGTCGAAAGAGCGAATTCGCTCAAAATCGAAATTTTCGGTCTGCAACGTGGTTATGCCGGACTGCTCGACGGTCGTGTACCACATGTGCATCTCAATCCGCTTTTTACCGCGATTCCGGAACTTGATCCCTGCAAGGGCGGCACGCTGCTGGGATCGTCACGGACCTATGTGGATGAGACACATCAAGACCTGCTCAAACTTGTCGCAGCGCATGTTCGTAAACTCAGGCTGGACGGCTTGATCTGTATTGGTGGCGACGGCACGATCAACGGCATGCAGCCGATTGCCGATATTCTGCCATGCGTACTGGCACCGAAAACGATTGACAATGATCTGGGACTGAATTACATCGACGAAGCAAATGAATGGATTCGTCAACCGTTCGACGGGCCCCGGAAATATCGCCAGGAGTTATTGCGCACGCGTGACTCGATAGAAATGGAAGACATCGTCAACTACGCGACGCCAGGCTATGCGACTGCCGTCTTTGTCGTTGCGCAGAGCATAGAACGGTTACGAACTACGGCGGAAAGTCATCGCCGTGTGGCGATCGTCGAAGTCATGGGTCGTCAGTCCGGGTACATTGCATTGGGTGCCGCGTACGCTCAGCCCGACATCATTCTGATCCCTGAAGTACCGATTAACCTGGAACAACTGACGGCACGGATTGTGCAGCTGTATGACCTGCAGCAGCATGCGGTGATCGTGGTTGGCGAGGGTGTACGAAATGCGGACGGCACAGAACTGGGCGCTGCGATGCCAACGTTCGATCCGGCTGGCAACGTACACTACAGCGGTGCGGCCGATGCGATTGGCCAGATGTTGATCCATTCGCTGGGAGAGAAAGTGTTTGGTGAAATGCGGGCATTTGAGCCGGGATCGTCGTCAGTCTTCATTCGAAAAATCGGCCACACACAACGCGGCGGACGTCCGATTCTTTTCGACCGTTTCTATGCTTCGCAACTGGGTGGTAAAGCAGTCGATCTGCTCGTGTCGGGAGAATCGAATGAAATTGCGACTCTGCAGTACGAACGCGCATCCGGGTTTCGAGTCGGATCAATTTCAGCCAACAAACTTCGTGATCAATGGGGAGAAATTCATCCGCGATCAGTCCATCCGTCATTCTATGACGCAAAACGCATGCTGCTGTCACCGACCGGAATCGACTATCTGCATCCCATCTTTACCAACGCCATTGGTGCCGACGATGTCGAGTGCATCCGGACTCAGATGTTCAGCGCCGGCAGTGTCAGAAATCGCTATCAGAGCGTCAACACCGACATCCGCAAACGCATCCGTTATCTGTGATCCACAGACGATGGCAACTGTATCGAAGGGACAACCATGATTTCTGAACTGCATTTTTCCTTATCGACATGGTTCATCACAGGGTGCTGTCTGTTTCTCTGCGAGAGTGGCCGATGCGCTGATGAAGAGATGGCCGTCGATTTTGAAAATCATGTCGCTCCGATCCTGATCCGCAATTGCCTCGAATGTCATCAAGCCCGAAATCCATCTGGTGGACTGGCACTGGACACCGCTTCGGCAATCGCGACCGGCGGCGAAAGCGGTGCTGCTGTGGCCACGGACTCCGCCATGGATAGTCTGCTTTTTCAGCGGATCAGTGACGGCGAAATGCCTCCTCCGCAGCATGGAGAATCGCGTGCGCTTGCTGAGGGTGAAGTGGAAATCCTGCGGCATTGGATTGACACCGGCGCAATCTTTCCCGCGGAACGGCGACTGGATATCTACGAACGGACCAACGATGTTCGAGGAGGTCGGGACTGGTGGTCGTTTCAGCCACTGCGTCGCGTCGATCCGCCGTGGTCCGCCAGGTTTCCGGCAGGTTCAAATCCGATCGATGCCTTTATTCAGGTTGCTTTGCAGGAACACGGTCTGACACCTGCGCCGCCTGCAGCCCCGGCACAACTTTCGCGACGATTGTACTGGACGACGACGGGCCTACCTGCATCCGAAGCGCAG
>JAYUVA010000850.1:0-3114 GCA_043754375.1 Candidatus Kuenenia sp.
GGTTGTGGACTTACACTCCCCCGCTTCGTTATCCAGCCAGAGGGCTGGGTTGTTTCACGCCGCCACAAAACTCGTGGTAGCATTTTGGTTCAGTCCGAACGCTGGTGTACTTGTCACTGGCTGGCTGAAACGCCTGAAAGTTTAAGCAGATGAAAAAAGATATCCACCCGAAATATCAGCCGGTTGTGTTCATGGACACATCCACAGGGACTCGCTTCCTGATTAACTCCACGATGCGTTCGAAAGAGAAGACAACGTGGGATGATGGCACGGAATACCCGCTCGTCAAAGTCGAAATCAGTTCGGCATCGCATCCGTTCTATACGGGCAAGATGAAGTTCATCGATTCAGCCGGTCGGGTCGAAAAGTTCACGAAGAAATACAAGTGGGGCAAGAAAGAAGAAGAAGCCGCAAAGTAGCGACTGTGATCTGACAATCTGACAAGGGCGTGCGCAGGGACCTGTGCACGTCCTTTCTTTTTGCCTGCGGGCAGAACGATTTCCAGTCCACAGATTTTGCTCACAGGTACACGCTCATGTTTCCCGTTCTTGAACGCCAGCTGGCCCGCTATGAGGAACTCGAAAAACAGCTGCAGGACCCGGATGTTCTCTCCAATGTCGCACGCATGCTGGAGATTCAGAAGGAAATCGGCAAGCTGGGACGCATTGCGGCAGCCGTGCGGAAATTTCATCGTCTGGAAGGCGACATCGATGCCGTGAAGATGATGATCGACGAGGAAGAAGACCATGCTTCGCGAGAATATGCAAAATCCGAACTCCATCAACTCGTCACTCAGCGAGATCAGCTGGCCGTCGAACTGGAAGACATGGCGACTGCCGGCGATTCCATCACACGGGGAGCGTGTATTATGGAAGTTCGAGCCGGGACGGGCGGCGACGAAGCCGCGTTGTTCGCCAAGGACATTTTCGACATGTATATGTCGTATTGTGAACAGCGAAACTGGAAGACGGAAGTTCTGGAATTCAGTTCCACGGAACTGGGTGGTCTGAAGGAGGTCGTCCTTTCCATTACCGGCGACGGGGCTTTTCACTCTTTGCAATTTGAAAGCGGTGGGCATCGCGTGCAGCGGGTGCCTTCGACGGAGACTCAGGGGCGAGTCCATACCAGTGCCGCCACAGTCGCCGTGTTGCCGGAAGCCGACGAAGCGGAAATCGATATTCGCGCTGAGGACGTGCAGGTGGATACGATGCGTGCCGGTGGACCGGGTGGCCAGAAGGTGAATAAAACCGAAAGCGCCGTACGACTGACACATCTTCCGACCGGGATCGTCGTGAAGTGTCAGGACGAAAAGAGTCAGCACAAGAATCGCGCGAAAGCGATGCGCGTGCTCCGCAGCCGCATCCTGGAGGCCCAGACAACGAAGCTGCAGAATGAACGCGCGGAGCATCGACGGACTCTGGTCGGATCCGGCGATCGCAGCGAGCGAATTCGGACGTACAATTTTCCCCAGAATCGCATGACCGACCATCGCTGCAATTTGACGATCTACAAACTGGATCGCATCATGATGGGGGACATGGGAGAACTCATCACCGCATTGCTGGCGTTTGACCGCAACGAACGATTGCGAGACGCAGACGCCGCCATGTGATGTACTGGCCGAATGGCACTCGATTTGGCCAATGAGTCATTACAGTGTCGCCTTTTGCTCTGGCAATGAAGTGTATTTGTCGTGCTCGTGCTCAGTGAAACGGTGCTCGTGCTCGTAATCGGATCGAGGCAACAATGACGGAATACCTGGTTGACCATGATCGACTTGTTATCGATCGCCTCTCGATCGAATACGTCGCGAATGCGTTTGAAACCTCCAGTACATTGTCTGGGGTTCATCGCGATGCTGACACGGATGGCGATGAAATTCGAGGGTGTCGCGAAATCACTGGCTAAGTACAATCTCAAGAGCGATTACGAGCACGAGCGCCGCAATGCTGAGCACGAGCACGAAAAAGTGCCAGAACTGTGTAAATTTGTGTTTATCTGTGGTTGCTCGCAGGTTTCGTTCTGAGGCGTGTACGGTTACGATCATTTTTCCTTGACGGTCGTTCGACAAAGCCAATGTGCCTCGCCAATATCTCGGACATGAATGTCCAACCTACAGGAATTGAAGTTTACGCCAGTGGCAATACATCAACATTCACGATCAGCCGGTGTTGACCGCCGCCGATAAAAACGCCGGTGAGCGGAGGTACGTCGCTGTAGTCACGGCCCCAGGCGAGCGTGACGTGGTCGGTCGAACAAATGGTATTGTTCGTGGGATCGACGTCCAGCCACACCCCGTTGCCGCAATAGGCTGACAGCCAGGCGTGAGTGGCATCAGCTCCTGTAAGTCGCGGTTGACCTTCCGTTGGCACGGTTCGCAGATAGCCGCTGACATATCGCGCGGGGATTCCAAGTGATCGCAGCATTGCGATCTGCAGATGAGCAAAATCCTGGCACACGCCGCGTCGCAGGCGAAACACTTCATCGACAGGCGTGTTCACCGTGGTGGCCCGACTGTCGTAGGCAAATTCCGTATGAATCCGCCGCGTCAGATCCAGCAGTGCATCCCGTACGCTGCGCCCGATTTGAAAGGATTCGACTGCGTATTTGCGTTTATCAGCGGACCAGAAAATTCGGGGCGACGCAAATTTAAACTCAGCCGCATCGCGATCTTCTGCAGTGGTATGATTCTTAACGCCGTCGGCGACCTTTTCCCACGGAACTCTGAGCTGTCCATCAGGCTGCGGAATATCCGAGACAGTCACGACCGATGTCGCCGTCACGGTGAGCTGCTGATATCCCTCATTGAATGAAAACAGATGCACGGGATTCCGAAACGAATCAATGCGTCGTGTACGAATCGACGGTTCGGGATCGATGGTCAGATTAAAGGAATCGACCAGTTGCCAGTTCACCGACCGCAATTCCAGCCATGCCTGATTGTGCCCGATCGATACGGATTCGTGGCTGTTGTAATTCGTCTTGTGCGTAATGCGATACTTCACGGGGCACCTCCGCCAAATTCCGTAAATTGTCGCGGCACTCCGGAATGCACCAGATATTTCCGCGTGAGCACATCTGACAAGTGCGTCATGCTGTCTTCAACGATCTTCA
>JAYUVA010000851.1:0-7705 GCA_043754375.1 Candidatus Kuenenia sp.
GGTCAAAGCCTTGCACTGCACGCAAGGATCACACGGCCTTTCCTGTGTCTGCTCAATATCGCCATCGCATTGCCCCTCGTGATGCGGAAGGAATCACACAGCCTGATTGGGAACATGGTGGTTTGTGCGGGCGTGCTGGGGATGCTGTACGTCGTCACTCAGGGATGCTTTGCCCTGGGTTCGATCGGGCAACTGAGCCCTGATCTTGCCGCGTGGCTCCCCGTTATTCTGAGCGGCATTCTCAGCACCTGGACGTCAGGTCTCGTGCAGACATAGCGATCGATCAAGCGGCAGCCGGCATGAGTTCGGCGGACACGGCATCGATCTGGCCGACTGTGATCTGACCAAGTTGTTCGGCAAAACCCACGAGCAGTGCCATGTCGCTCAACCGATTGATTCGCCGCGGGTTACCTGCTGTGATTTCATACAATCGCTGCAGTGCGTCCGCTGAAAAGATATCCGAACGGCCACCGGCCTGCAGCAGGCTGTTGCGGACATAGTCGAACGTTTCATTCGCCGTGAAACCTGTGAGCGCAGTGGTTACGGCGATCCGTTCACTGATCTGATGCAGTTTACGAATTTTCGCAGACAACACCGGCTGGCCGACAAGCAACATGGCCAGCATTGCATGGTCCTCGGATTCGGCCAGATTCAACAGCGGCTGCACGACATGCAGCATCGCTTCCTCGGAAAGCAGATGTGCGTCATCGAAGCACAGCAGAGTCCGATGGCCATCGTTGGAAAGGCGTCGCAGGGATGTCAGGATCTCACGAAGGACTCCGTCATTTCCTGTGGAGATCACTGGACTCACCGACGCAAACATGGCAATTTCACTGGCAACAAGGCGCAACAGATCGTTCGGCGAGATCGCCGGGAAGACGATGTGTACCAGCGGCCGCAGGTCCTTGTGATCGGCAGTCAGCAGTTTCACCAGCCCCGTCTTGCCCGTCCCGGATGCCCCAAGGATCAGCCCCGGGCCTGCCAGATTGTCCAAAGCGTACTTCAACCGCAGCAAAGCCGTTTGATGACTCTTGCTGCGATAGAATCGCGCGGGATCCTGACGCTGAGTGAACGGCTTTTGATTAAGTTTCCAGTAGGCCTCGTACATGCGACGTGCTTTCATCCGACAAAGGAAGACACCAGAGTGCAGTGATTCGAATTCCAAACTGTCAGTTGGCCGGTTGGATGCGCCCCGCGAACTTCACTTTGCGCAGATGTTGCTGATCCGGACCGTAATCTGCAGATGTTTGAATCTCGAATGCACTGTTTGCTGAGGCACTATTTTCCGACGCGGATTCTTCAGATGGCGGAAAATACAAGCCGCTGTCGAATGAATCCTGTGATGATTCAAACGGATCGGCAGATTCGCGCTGCGTCTTGCCGTCGCCCACAGATCCTGAGTCCGAGAGCACCGCTTCGAAACTGTCGAACGAATCCGGTGAGTTTGCTGCAGAGCCTGATCCGGAACTACCCGTGTCGGACCAGATGATCGCCACCACAATCAAGACGACGACGGCGGCCGCTTCGCGCCGCTGTTCTCGCAGACGTTCCCAAAGTGATCCGATGCGCAGTCGCAGCCTGGCGCGGCGGGATAATTTCAGAACGGAATCAACTGCGACCGACTTTTCCGGTTGCGAGGTTTGCGTTACGCAACATTCTGTGGACTGGGTCTCGAGACCACCATCTTGCATAGCAATTTCCCTCCTGAAAGACTGAACAAATCGGCGACATGCTGAGCAGAACGGCCGCACGCAACTCACCGTCGCTGAACCCCCTTCGGGGACATCAGGCCCCCGAAAATGCAGACGCGGATCGGTCGCAGCGGAATTTGCTGCTACGAGGCCCCCCCCCGGATTTCAAACACGCGCATCGTGCCCAGTCGCTAGGATCGACAGACGGACGCTCCGAACTTTACGTTTCTTCCGGTTGTGCCGGTTGTTTTAACGCTGCCATGAAACAGAGAATTTGGCTATGCTCTGACTGGCGGTGATCATGTATTTTTTTTCGACTGCCGGTCATTCTGAATTCAGGAGTGTGCAATCGTGGCCAAAAATGTTTTCGGAGACGATCTGCTCGTCTGTTCTGCAGATCCGCTCACAGGATTTTTTCGCACTGGAAAATGTGAGACGTGCGGTGATGACCACGGAATGCATACCGTCTGTGCGGTGATGACGGAGGAGTTTCTGAGGTTTTCGAAGAAGGCTGGCAACGATCTGTCCACGCCGCATCCGGAATACAGTTTTCCCGGGCTGCAATCCGGTGATCGCTGGTGTCTGTGCCTGCCACGCTGGATCGAAGCGCTCGAAGCTGGCTTCGCACCGCAGCTGGCTTTGAAAGCAACCCATATCTCTGCCATCGAACATCTCTCGATGGAAGTGCTGCTGAAGTACGCAGTCGATGCCGACGGATACGTTTACGAACCGCCGTTGGAAGATGACTAAGGCGTTCTGTGTTCGGTAGCTTGACTCTCCGAGTCGAGATGTGTTTATATTTCGCAGCTTCTCTTTAGACCTTGTAGCTCGGAACTCGACTCAGAGAGTCAAGCTACCCTGGTTCGGAACTCGACTCAGAGAGTCAAGCTACCCTGGTTCTGGACTCGACTCAGAGAGTCAAGCTACCCTGGTCATTCAGATATCCGGAGCATCATAACCATGCGTCGTCCTCGCAGTGGTGGTGGCTGGAAAGCCATTGGATACAGTATGAAGCTGGCTCGTCGAGTTGGTTTCTGGAACATGTGGAAAGCCATGCGTTCGAAAAACAGCTGCAAGACCTGTGCGGTGGGCATGGGCGGGCAGTTGGGCGGCATGGTCAACGAAGGCGGTCATTTTCCGGAAGTCTGCAAGAAGTCGTTTCAGGCGATGGCCTCCGACATGCAGGGCGCGCTGCGAACGGACGTGATCGAAAGACTGAGCCTTAATCAACTGCGTGCGATGACGTCACGGCAATTAGAGATGTCCGGTCGCATCAGCGAACCGCTTTACCTTGCCAAGGGGGCGGCATCGTACAAAGTCACGACATGGGATCACGCGATTTCGACTCTTGTCGATCGTATGAAAGCGGCCGGCCCGGAACGCAGCTTTTTCTATGCGAGCGGGCGCGCGTCGAATGAAGCTGGATTCCTGTTTCAGATGCTCGCGCGATTGTTCGGCACGAACTATGTCAACAATTGTTCATACTACTGTCATCAGGCCAGCGGTGTCGGTCTCGGAATGGCGATCGGCACAGCAGCCGGCACAGTACGCCTGGAAGACCTGCACCACACGGATTTGTACATTTTGATCGGAGCGAATCCGTCCTCAAATCATCCGCGACTCATGAGATCGCTGATGGAAATCCGTCGCAAGGGCGGTCGCATCATTGTTGTCAATCCCTTGAAGGAACTGGGGCTGGAGAAGTTCCGAGTCCCCAGTGACGTGCGCAGTCTGCTCTTCGGGACACAGATCGCCAGTCAGTATGTGCAGCCACATATCGGGGGCGACCTGGCTCTGCTGACCGGTGTTGCCAAAGACGTGATCGAACGCGGCGGACACGACAAGGATTTCATTGCGAATCATACGGAAGGATTCGATGATTTCCTGAAAACCGTGCAGGCGACCCCGTGGGATGCGATTGTCGCACAAAGCGGCGTGGATCGCGCCACGATTCACAGCATCGCTGATCAGTACGTACAGGCAAAAAACGTCGTCTTTGCCTGGTGCATGGGAATCACGCATCATCTGCATGGGACGCGCAACGTACACGCCATCGCCAATCTGGCTTTGCTGCGCGGCATGGTCGGGCGCGCCCACGCCGGATTGATGCCAATTCGCGGCCACAGCAACGTCCAGGGCCTCGGAACGGTGGGTGTGACTCCCGCCTTAAAACAGAACATGCTGGAACGTTTGGAAACCAAACTGGGAATTAAGCCACCGACATCGCCGGGATTTGACACGATGGCGTGCATGGATGCGGCGCATGCCGGTTCGATGGATTTCGCTCTGTGTCTTGGTGGCAATCTGTACGGAAGCAATCCAAACGCCAGGCGGGCGTTCGATGCAATGCAGAAATTGAAGACGGTTGTCTATTTTTCAACGACGCTCAACACTGGCCACGCATGGGGCACCGGCGAAGAGACGTTTATTCTGCCTGTACTGCCACGTGATGAAGAACAACAGAAAACCACTCAGGAATCCATGTTCAGCTACGTGCGGCTCAGCGACGGCGGTTCGCAGCGGCACAGTAACGTGCGCAGTGAAGTATCGATCCTTGCCGAAATCGGCCGCAGGATATTCCCCGGTGATCATCGTCTTGACTGGTCGAAAATGGAAAGCCACGCGGCAGTTCGCGAACTGATCGCTGACCTGATTCCTGGCTATGAAGAACTAAAAACGATCGACGCGACAAAAAAAGAATTCCACGTCCCTGGCCGAGCGGTGGACGACTACAAATTTCCGACGGCGACCGGAAAAGCAAAGTTCCATCCCACCGAATTGCCTGAGTCAATTCTCTCGGCCGGTCAACTGAAATTAATGACGATGCGGTCCGAGGGACAATTCAACAGTGTTGTGTACGACGAAGAAGATCTCTACCGAGGTCAGGAACGCCGAGACGTCATTCTGATGAACGCCATCGATATCACGCGACTTGGCCTGCAACCTGAACAGCGGGTGCGGATCAAAAGTGATACCGGCGAAATGCGCTACATCCTCGTCCGCGAATACGACATCCGCGCCGGCAATGTCGCGATGTACTACCCGGAATCCAACGTGCTCATTCCCAGCACGGTCGATCCGCTGTCAAAGACGCCGGCGTTCAAGTCAATTGCGGTATCGATTGATGCTGAACCCGATGTTTAGTGCCCCGCTAATGCTTGATTTTGGGGTAGGCCGGACCCGAATTCTTGGTCCTGACGACGCACAAGCCTTCCAGTGCTCTCACGGCGAAACTGCACCAGCACGGCAGATCAGGTTTTTGGCCGAAAAATGTGCAGCAAAAAGTCTCGCAGCATCAGTGCAGCATCATTCTGCCCCACATCGTTCTGCCACTGAACCTCGTCGCTCCTCACTCAGTTGTTCTCCTTCAACCCTTCAGCGTGCCCGAGGTTTTTCACGGGCGCAAAGATCGCCAGCACGTCTTTCAGCAGCGATTCATCCATCGGTTCTGCCAGCCACCTGGCCCAGTTGCGGATATTGTCAGGGTTTGCGCTGCCCGCGACGGTGGTGGCAATGTCGGGATGAGCACATGAAAACTGCAGGGCAAGCTTTGCGATGTCGCTGCCGTGCTTTGAACAGTGCTCAGCCGCCCTGCGTGCCGCAGCTTTCACAGATTCCGGTTCCTTCAGCCATGCTGGCAGCGGAGCATTGGTGAGTAATCTGGCGGAAAACGGCCCGGCATTCATCACGCCGACGCGCTTTGCTTTGAGGTACGGCACGCTTTCATCGACGAATCGTGTGTTCTGCAGCGTATACTGGTTATAAGACAGGACACAGTCGATGTCTGTCTGGTCGCAGATAAAGCGAAAGACTTTTTGCGGATATCCGCTGACGCCGATAAATCGAACTTTCCCGGACTGCTGAATCTTCTTCAACACCGGAATCGTCTCGTCCACAATCTGCTGCATCGGCACGAATTCGATGTCGTGGCACAGGATGATGTCCAGGTGATCCGTACCAAGTCGATGCAGACTGACATCCACACTTTCGGCCACGCGTTTCGCGCTGAAGTCGAAATGCTGCAGATCATAACGACCCAGCTTTGTGCACAGTGTATAGCTGTCGCGCGGGACGCCTCGGAGCGCAATCCCGAGCAACACTTCGCTCATGCCCCGACCGTAGAATGGCGACGTGTCAATGAAATTCAACCCGCATTCGAGTGCGACACGGACACTTTGCAGTGCCTCATCCATTTGCACACTCCGAAACTCCTGCCCCAGCGACGACGCACCAAAGCTGAGGATGGGAAGCTGAAGGCCGGTTTTGCCGAGGGGACGAGTTTGCATGTTTGGGTTGCCTGAGTAACTTGACTCTCTGAGTCGAGTTGTGTTCCTGTAGCTTGACTCTCTGAGTCGAGTTCTGTTCCGCCAGTTACGCTGTCATTTCAGCAAATGGATCAAGCCAGTCCGCAGCGTAGTAAAGCGATTCACTCGCCTTCATGCCTGCCGCTTCTGGATTCCGCACAATGTAACGCCGGAAAGCAGCCAGCTCTTCCACATCGCGGATGATTCTGTCGTAAGATTCGTATTGCCAGAATCGGTGTCTGGATGCTTCCGTTTCGGACTCGGCCTGCGGCAGAATTGAAGTCGCAACATCGTATTTCCGACCAATTTTCCGAGACGTCCATTTCTTGATCGATCCCAGTAGATCTTCCAGTTCCCAGGCATCGAACGGCTGAATGATTAAGTGGACATGATTCGGCATCAGCACAAAATCTCCCAGCCACAGGCGGTCGCCATGAAAATATTTCAACGCCTCGGCCACTTCCGTTTGGACTTCATGGCCTCGCAAAACGCAACTTCCGTGACACCGATCTAATTCCTCGTGCAGCATCTTCGCCTGTTGCTTTTCGAATGCTCGCCGAATGATCCTGGGGATTCGCAGATAGCCAGCGGCGAAGTCTTCCGGGGCCGCTTCGCGCTGCGCGGGTTCGAGGTTATGGGCACGATACCATCTCTGTCGAATGTCGAGCCACTCAGCAAGGACATTCTTCGGGATGGAATCTGCCTGACGAAATGTTACAAAATAGGTCGCCCCGGGTTGTCTCCAGTGCGGAAGATTGCGGAGATAGACTTTGACGTCGGCGTTGGGATTAAACGGACGAAAAATGGGCGACAAAGGCAGCGAAGTAGAATCGAAGTTCATCAGCCGATTCTCCGTTGTGTCATCGTAGCTTGACTCTCTGAGTCGAGTGTCCTGGCCTCGTCGTAGCTTGACTCTCTGAGTCGAGTGTCTTTGCTTTGTGAAAGGGATGCAATATTGAAAAATTGTTGCACGCTGTCCGGCTCTACGCTCGACTCAGAGAGTCAAGTTACAGGAACAACGGCTTCATGTGACGGTCGTAGATATTCTCTGTCACCTGCCTGCCCACGATTTCTTCGTTGGCCTCAAGTAAATCGGTGTAGCGTTTTCCGGCTTTGGCGGCAATCTTGAAGGAGACATGCAGCAATTGACGCATATTGGCGTTGAACTCAGGATGGCCAGGAATGTGTCGCAATGCACTGGCCAGTTGAGGACCGGACCACGTGCTGACGGTTGAACTGCTCGGCAGTTTGCTGCGGTCAATATCGATCACACTGGCATACGGAGCACACAATTCATCGACATGATCCAGAGCGTACGCATAAATCTCCTTCGCGAGTGCAAGTCCGTCGCCGCCAGCTTCGGCCAGTCCGATGAGTTCTTCCAGCCATGATGTGCCGGCGGTCTTGATGTGCAGTCCGGCACCGGTTCTCGCCAGTGCTCTGCGAATGATGGGATAAAGGCTGAACTTGTCGCTGCCGCTGTGGACGCTGAGTTTCAGATTGGCAGGCAGACCGTATTGCCTGACCGCATGAGCAATCACAGCGAGGTCATCGTTGAATTCTTTTTCAAACTGCGCCAGATCACCAACATAGTCCACGCCCTTGTTGAATCGCCCGGTAAATTTCGGAGCGATCGTTTGCAGACGAACTTTTTCATCGGCCAGTAAAGCCAGAATGATCAGCAATTCCGGTGGCGTCTGCGGCAGGTCT
>JAYUVA010000852.1:0-3516 GCA_043754375.1 Candidatus Kuenenia sp.
GACGGAGCCAGGGAAGCGGCAATTCGCTTTTACGGGATCCGGCAGGATCGCATCGCAACACTTCAGAATGGTGTCGATGTGGATTGGATTCACCAACAGGCGACGCAGGCGATTCAGGATGACTGGTGGACCGGGGAGAAGCGGGTGACAACCGCGTCGCGTGTGTTTCGCATCGTGACAGCAGGACGATTGAATCCACAAAAAGGATTTCATCTGCTGATTGATGCAATCGCTGATGTACGTCACGAATTTCCGGAAATCGAGTTTCGCCTGGCGATTCTCGGCGACGGACTCTCTCGAAGTAATCTGGAGAAACAGGTCGCAACGCTGAATCTCAGTGAGACCGTACACCTGACCGGATTTCAGGATCACGCGATCGCATGGTACCGGTCAGCCGATGTGTTTGTGTTGCCGTCGCTGATCGAAGGGATGCCCAACGTGTTACTCGAAGCGATGGCCTGCGGAACGCCCGTGATTTCCTCCGACTGTCGTTCCGGACCGACTGAAATTCTGGACGGCGGACGTTATGGGAACATGGTACCTGCAGGCAGCGCAGATGAACTTCGCCACGCCATCGCGGCGATGCTGAAGAATCCGTCTTCAGCGCGAAAACGGGCGGCAGAGGCAACAACACATGTGGCACAACACTGGTCGGCTCAGGCTGCCGCGCACCGTCTGGGGCAAATCCTGAAACGCTGCGCACGGATCGAGACTCCATGACCATCTGCGGTCATCAGGCAGACTCCTGGGATGTTTCATCATCCGGGTACACCGGATTCAGTCCGAGGGCGTTCAGGATCTCACGTTCGCGCGCCCGCATGATTACTTTTTCGTCAGCAGACAGGTCATCGTAGCCACAGATGTGAAGCAGGCCATGGATGACATAGAGCGTCAGTTCATTGATCAATGTCCACTGTCCGGATGCAGCCATTTCCGCTGCCATCTCAGCGCTCGCAATGATCTCACCTTCGATCATTGCACCCACCGCGCGCAATTCAGATGGCGAATTATGAGGGGCATCGCCCATGCCTGCAAAATGCAGTTGAAAGCTGATGACGTCGGTTGGGAAATCGTGCTGCAGGTGCTCGCGGTTGATCCGCTGAATGGCGTTGTTATCGACAACAGAAACACTCACCACGGCTGAGGCAACCTGTTCGATCTGCAGCGCGCATTCGATCGCCCGAGTCAAAGCCCGGACGTCGATTGCATGCTTGTTCTGGCTGCTGGAGACATCAATCTCAAACGACATCGTTACGCCGTTCGTTGACCGGGATAACGCACACGACCGTGATGCGCTGCCAGCAGTGACTTGATCAGCGACTCTTCGATGATCCGGATTTCATTGAGTTGCAGATTGCATTCATCAAACTGTCCATCCAGCAGTCGCTTCATCGTGATTTCGTGAATCAGCGATTGAACTCGCTTGGGCGTTGGTTCCTTGAGAGTGCGACTGGCGCTCTCGACGGCGTCTGCCAGCATCAGCACTGCAGTTTCACGAGATTGCGGTTTTGGGCCGGGATAGCGGAACGTAGATTCACTCGCATCGGTGCGATGATCGACATCGGCCTTACGCGTTGCTTCGTGATAGAAGTACTCCACCAGTGTGGTACCATGATGCTGTTCGATAAAATTGACCAGCGGTTCCGGCAGATTATGTTCTTCGGCCAGTTCCAGTCCATCCTTCACATGGCCGATGATGATGAGAGTGCTCATTGCAGGCGCGAGCGACTGGTGATGGTTTTCGGACCCTTCCGTCATATTTTCAATGAAGTATTCCGGTTTCAGCATCTTTCCGATGTCGTGAAAATACGCTCCGACGCGTGTCAGCAGACCATTTGCACCAATGGCTTCCGCCGCTGCTTCCGCCAGCGAGGCGACTGTCATTGAATGGTTATAGGTTCCCGGGGCGCGACGCGCGAGTTCCTGCAACAGAGGATGAGAGACACCGGTCAGTTCCAGCAGACTGATGTCCGTCACGATTCCGAACGCCTGTTCGATAAACGGCAGGCTGCCCGCGACGAGATAGCAACAGACGAGGGCCCAGCCGGCAAATTTAAGTCCCGTGACAATGATGGCCAGGTTTCGCCATGCTTCGCCGTTTCCTTCGGCCTGGATCACACTGGTGCTCCAGACGGCGTAGAACGATACCGTCGCCACCAGAAAACCTGCCTTGACCATGACCAGCCGCGACTTGATTCGACGCAGCGGAATCGTCGATGTGACACAGATTGTCATCAGTGTCAGAAAATGGCCGATGTCACCCAACGTGGACATCGCAACCAGCAGCGATAACAGAAACGCCGTCAGTATGGCGACCACCTGGCTGTAGGCAATAGCGGTAATCATTACGGTGGCCAGCAACGGAATAATTTCAGCACGCCACGGATCGGCACTCATCAGACAACTCAGAAAAACCGATGTCGAACACATACCAACGAAGACCAGTAGCCTGGAATTGTCCTCCAGCATTTCCGGTGAAAAATATTTCAGAAACACACCGAACAGTACAATCAGAAGCAGCACCAGTGTGGTGATACCGTTGATCTGTGAAAATCGCTGCCAGGGCGTCACACTTTCGGCATATGCCGCGTACTCCAGCCGCAGAATCCCAAGGCCCTTTTCAGTTTCTGCCAACTGATCACCGGCAGGTACGAGTACTGTTTTTCGGGGGTAGCGGTCGAATCTCTGTTGAGCGCCATCCGACGCGAGCATGAGTTCGGCTTTTGTGGCTGCGGAATCGAGCTGCAGCTGATTCTTAAGGTTTTGCTGCAACCACGTTTCAAGAAACGGCTTAATGACCGACAGTGTTGTCAGGATCGGCCACGATTTCCCCAGTCGTCCGGTTTCGCGAAGTTGTTCCTGCAGCAAGACATCAGCCAGCACGCCGTTAATCAACAGGCGACCTTTGTCACTGACAACCATGATCGATCGATTTCGATTCAACGGCGCGGGGTCATCAAGTGGATCGCCGGTCAATCGACGCGCTTCCAGACTGGTCATCAATCCAAGGCTACGGGCGTCTGCCAGAAGTTTTTCCACTTCCGCCATCAGTTCGTCCAGACGCTTTCCGGAAGACTCATCAGCATCCTGCAGGCGATTGCGGAGCAGGCTGAAGACGTGTCCCCGTTCTTTTTCTCCGACCGCCGAAAATCCAAATGCGTCAAGTGTCGGTTGCGACAGCTTGTCAACAGATCCAGCGTTCGAAACTTCGCTCAGCTGGGCCCGCAGCTGCGAAATCAGGCGATCAATGACGGCGGGCTCCTGAATCAGCACCAGCGGAGCAGCCGCTTCAGCCTCACGTCGAATTCGCAACGTCTCCGCGACATTTTCAACTTCAAAGTCGATGCGAGATTGAATTCCAACATCGGAAAACTGACCCGCTCGATAATGAAACCTCGGCTTCCACGCCTGGAGCGCACACAGCAGCAACAACACCGCCAAAATCGCAATCAAGCCCTGTGACAGTACGCGATAATCGCGGAATGCAGCAATCAGCCGATCCCAAAGTGACGGTGT
>JAYUVA010000853.1:0-5544 GCA_043754375.1 Candidatus Kuenenia sp.
TCAGCACAATGCCGTCCGTAGCCGAAGCCGCGTTGCGATTCATCAGCGGAAAAGCTGCGAGTGGGGACAGCAAATCGGAAGCCGCAGCGGCGAAACTTCTGACATCATTCAAGACGGGACTCGCCGGACGCGCCAGGGTCGATGCTCCGAAAGACTGGACTGCGATTGAGAAGCAACTCCGAGCCTCAAAGAATAAGGATGTCGAGCTTGCAGTTGACTCTCTGGCCGTCATGTTTGGTGACGGTGCGGCCATTGCCGATCTGCGGACACTCGCTGGTGATGCGAGCATGGATCCGGTCGCTCGTGAACAGGCCATCGCGGCGTTGGCACAGGCAAAGGACGCCGATTCCGTTGCGATGCTGTTCAATCTGCTCAACGATCGAGCCGTTGTTGATAAGGCAATCATCGCACTCTCGAGTTTCGATCATCCGGACACCGCGAAGCAACTCCTCAACCGCATGGGAGGCTTCAAGGATGGCAACCGCAGTCTGGCTATCGACACAATGGCCAGCCGCGAGTCATACGCTCTCGATCTCATCAATGCGATTGAGGCGGGCCACTTTGACTCTGCTGAATTGACGGCCGCCCAGGTTCGTCAACTGACGGCATTCGGCCACGAACACATCAAATCAGTGCTCGAAGCGAAATGGGGCGTCATTCAGGAAACTCCGGAAGCTCGAATCGCGTCGATCAAAAAGTGGCACGCGGAACTCACGCCGGAAACAATTGCCAAAGCAGATCGTGACAACGGAGCCGCACTCTTCAAGAAATCCTGTGCGGCCTGCCATAAGCTTTACGGCGAAGGAAAAGCCATTGCTCCGGACCTCACCGGTGCCAACCGCAGCAATCTCGAATACCTGCTCATGAACATCATCGATCCCAGTTCGGTCGTGCCAAAACAATTCACAACATCCGTGATCGCCCTGAAAGACGGGCGCGTCATCACGGGTGTGGTGGTGTCGGAGACCGAGCAGACTCTTGTGATCCAGACGGACAAAGAGCAGTTGTCTGTTGCTCGCGACGAAGTTGAGGAAACGAAGAACACCGGAAAATCCCTCATGCCAGACGGCATGCTGGATACACTGACGCCCGAACAAGTCCGCGACCTGTTCGGTTTCATGATGCCGCGAAAATAGCTTGAATCTCCAAGTTCGCTCAGCCGCTACGCACGAGGAATGTGGCAGAAATCACTGTGTGTTTTGTGCCTGTGTCGTATTGGCATGGTGTATCTGATTCCAAGCACACCGCATTGATAGAACAGGGTTTCCTTAACCATCATTTCTGTCTTCATTCGCCTGTCCAAAATTCGCCTGTCTAATCTCATGCCCCTTTCTGCGGTATCCGAAAAGTGGCAGGATTTTCGGCAGTCGTCTGCTATTTCACGGTGTCAGCACAGGCCGCGTGTTTCTTGGACAAGCGAATTTGGGACAAGCGAATTTGGGACAAGCGAATTTGTCTTACGGCCCTACGCAGTACAAGCAACGGCTTCATCGGAAGATGAGATGATTGTTGTAGATCGCCGGAGTTGCATTGAAGTCGGTGTCGTCGGAAATAAACTTGTTCACTGACTCCACACTGAATGTTGTCGTTGTAGGAATGACTCGCGTGCCATCGCGGCGAGTCACCACATACCGTTTCCCGGCTGCCACAATCGGTAAGACGAAGCCCGGCGTTTTTTTGACGCCGGGCTTCAAAACATGGTCTGGATCGATATCCTGGGATTCTGGCGAGCCTTGCGGCGCAGGCTCACCGGTAACACGACTCTTCAGCAGTCCGGCTGACTGAATGAATCGCAATGTACCGGCAAGCTGACGCATGCCGCTCGCCTAACCGATCTTCATCTATTCGTTGTCTGGTCGTTGCGGGCGATCGCCTTCCGGATGCCCACCCGGAGCATCAGGACCACCGGGTCGTCCGCCTTCTGGACCGCGTCCGCCACGAGGACCGCCTTCACCGCCCGGACGGCCCATGCGACTGGTAAACTCTTCGGCAAACTTTGTCAGTTCTGCCTTATCGAGTTTTCCATCCCCATCAGTATCAAAATGCATTGCATGTTCAACAAGTCGCTCGGGGTTGGGTGGCCCCATTGGACCGCGACCCTCTGGACCGCCACCACGTCCCGGAGGACCATCATCACGAAAACCACCTTCACGTCCCGGAGGACCATCATCACGAAAGCCACCTTCGCGTCCCGGAGGTCCATCGCCATGAAAGCCACCTTCCGGGCGAGGCGGACGCATTTCATCATCGGTCAACTTGCCGTCACTGTTTTTGTCGAGCGTCAGCAATGACGCCGTTGCAGCCTGCAATTCTTCGGCAGAAATCTCGCGATCACCGTTCTGGTCCAGTGCAGCAACAAGAGGATTTGGCATCGGCGGACGACCCGGTTCTCCTGGCCCGTCTGGTCCCACTGGTCCGCGTTCACCACGTCGGCCGTCCGGTGGAGGACCATCGGGGCGATCACTACCTGGCGGACGATCGTCCTGGGGCGGCTGAGCCAATACCGTCATCGTTGCAGAAACACCCAACAGAGCCAGCACAGCGCTGGCCAACAGAAACTTTTTCATGATACTCGCCTTTCGTAAAGGAAACGGAACTAACAAACACTCACCCCATCAACCGGTACGCGCTCGCGGTCTGTTGATTTACTGGTTTAACCCGACCCAACGGGGAGGAATCCCTTCGAAATGCCTCGCCTCTGGCATCGGGTTAAACGAAAACACTCCTAATTGTCCCTAAATCAACAGACCGCTAGCGTCCGGTCGTTTGGGAAATCCCCGAAAACAGGACGCTAATGCGGACCGGCTGATTTTCAGAGCTCAATCGAGCCACCTGAAAGCGGCAGTCGCACGAGAAACGTTGAACCCTGACCAACACTTGATTCACACGAAATGCTTCCGCCGTGCGATTTAACCAGACTTTTGCAGATCGACAGCCCAAGACCACTGCCGCCATGTCTTCGAGAACGTCCGGTATCGACGCGATAGAACCGTTCAAACAGATGCGGCAGATACTCGGCTGCAATACCACCGCCGCTGTCACGAACCGATAATACGGCCTCAGCGCCTTCGATTCGAACCTCAACAAAAATCTTTCCGCCTCGCGGCGTATGCTGAATGGCGTTGTCAATCAGATTGATCGGAACCTGTATCAGAAATCGAATATCCGCATTAACCCTGACAGCCATTTCCGGCGCTGCACATTCCAGATCAATCCCTGCGAATACCGATTTGTCCTGGAGTTGCGCGACCGCATCTTCAGCGACGCTTCGCAGATCGATTGGTTTCCGTCGCAACTCGGCGTGTTCAGAATCGGTGCGAGCCAACATCAGCAGTCCATCGACAAGAGATCGCATCCGTTCCGAAGACCGCAGACATGTTTCAAGTGTCTGCTGGTACGACTCGACCGACCGCGGCTGCGACAGTGCAAGTTCCATTTGCGATTGAATCACCGCCAGCGGAGTCCGCAGTTCATGTGACGCATCGGCCGTGAATTGAGTCAGGCGATCGAACGATGTCTCAAGGCGTTCAAACGTTCCATTCAATACTGACGCCAGTTGCACGAGTTCATGATCGAGCCTGCTGGTGTCGATCCTCCGGTCGAGATTCGCAGCAGAGATCTTTGCGGCCGTTTCGGAAATCAACTGAATCGGCTGCACCATGCGTCCCGATATCCACCAACCCCCGATGATGCCAACCAACAGCGTCCCAACCGCCATTCCGGCAATCTGGAATCCAAATTGATGCAGTTTCGCGATGTCGTTTTTCAATGGACGCCGGACAAGAATCGTCGCCTCATGTGGCCCCTTCATTGTCGCTTCGATGTAACCATTTCCTCTGATGATTCGCGGAGGATGATCAACACCTGTCGGCATCGTCATTTCCGGATCACGATCTGTTGCAGCCCCGTCGCTGCGAGCCAGCACTGATCCATCACGTCGCCAGACCGTGAATTCCATGCGATCAATCGGTGGTCGCCCTTCATCATTCTGCGAATACGGCTCTGGTGGACGACTTAGATTCAAAGGCCCCATACGTCCTGGTGGTCCCGTCTGAAATCCTGGTCCACGTTCACCTGGTCGCCCCATCCCTGAGCTTCGATCACCGGGCGGCCGAAATTGAAACTCTGGTGGCAGTGGCCCCAGACTGAAATCTGAAGGGAATTGATCGCCACCCCGATCACCCGGCGGATTCATCGGTCCCGTATTGCGGTTTGGCCCACCGTCGCGCATTGGCCCACTATCTCGGTTTGGCCCGGGCCGCACGCCGCGAAGGCTGACATCCAGATACTGGGCCGTCGAAACAGCCTGCAGAGTCGCTCGTTCATTGACATCACGATCCGCTCGCCAGTACACAAGGAAGCCGAACACGACAAGTGACAACGCATACACTGCGCCGTACCACCACTGCAATCGCCCGCGGATGGATCTAATCATGGAGGATGTACCCCTGCCCGCGGCGCGTGGTGATAAAATCCTTCCCCAGTTTACGTCTGAGATTCGAAACGTGGACATCCACCAGATTGGAGAGACTATCATCGCTTTCGTCGAACAGTTTTTCGTAAATCTGAGTCCGCGTCACGACTTGTCCGCGATGCATTGCCAGCAGTTCCAGCAGCGAAAATTCACGAGGTGTCAGCATTAACAGCGTCTCGGCGTGAGTCACGGTTTTTGCCTTGGTATCAAGGGTCAGCTCGCCGACTTGAATCTGTGACGACGCCAATCCCACCGAACGCCGAATGAGAGCCCGCAGTCGCGCCTTCAGTTCGACCAGGTGAAAGGGTTTCGCAAGGTAATCATCCGCACCGCCGTCAAGTCCTCTCACGCGATCGTTGATTCCATCACGAGCCGTCAGAATCAATACAGGGGTCTTGTGCGTCGTTCGCAACTTTTCCAGGACTTGCCAGCCAGTCAGTTTGGGCATCAGCAGATCCAGTACAATCGCGTCGTAGTCCCAACTTGTCGCCTTATACAATCCTTCCTGCCCGTCAGCAGCTTCATCAACTGCGTATCCGTCCTCCCGCAGGACCTGCGCAATCGTGCGGAGCAGATCAGGTTCGTCTTCAACAACGAGAACTCGCATTGCGGAACACTTCGATGCGGAGTCAGTACGAGTTTCACAATCCGGCGGGCTGACCCGACTCGCCGCATTGAGGGACATCGTATCGAGCTGTACCTGAAGACAGCGTGAAGACGTGGAGATTTTTCTTCAGGGTGCAAAACTGTGCGTTTTGCCCTGCGTCACGATGACAACAGCGCAGGCGGGTGTCGTCGCTCCACCGACTTGCATTCCAGTCGGCACGCTATTTGAAAAGTGGTTCCAGCGCCAGGTTCCAGATTTGGTAGCCGGCGGCGTTCATGTGCAGTCCGTCTTCGAGCAGTAACTCCTGCCGAGGCTGGCACCTGTTCCTTCACCTTCGTAGCGAACTGGGCGAAGTCCTCGGCGACGGCTTTTGAAGTTGCGCATTTTGTCAGGGCTGGAAGCCCGGCACATCGTCAGCCGGTGGCGTGAGCCACCGGAATGCGGAAAATACCGCGATTCAGGC
>JAYUVA010000854.1:0-2543 GCA_043754375.1 Candidatus Kuenenia sp.
TCTCGAAATGTCGTGAACGGTTACCAAAAACTCACTCATTTCATGGATCGTGTTTTGCTTTCTTTGTGCTTTTTGGGTTGTTTCGTGGCTGGAAAAAACGTCCCGCTTGCGCGCGTAGGCAAATGAAATCCAGATGCTTCAATCCCCGTGAATAAGCGGGCCATTGAAAAAAATCGGCTTGGTCGTGCATGCCAGCCTCAGACTCTGAACTCGCGCTCGATCCGCTCCCGGATTTCATCGCGGACCCGCCGAAATTCCGCCATCTGATCTGCATCCGAACCAGCCGCATGGAACGGATCATCAAACGGCCACTGCCATCGTTCTACGTTTGTCGGAAACACCGGGCAGTTTTCATCAGCCGTGGAACAGACACCAATGACAACGTCGGGCGGCGTTCCCTGCGGTGGAAGGAAATCACGAATCGACTTGCTGACCTGACTGGAAATATCAACTCCACATTCCGCCATGACTGTCACAGCACGCGGATGCACGTAGCCCGCAGGTTTCGCACCCGCCGACAACGATTCAAAGCGTTCTCCGTACAAATGCCGAAGGAAACCTTCCGCCATCTGACTGCGACAGGAGTTTCCCGTGCACAGAAAAAGTATGCGTTGACGAGCCGTCATAAGCCAGGTACCGTTCTATCGTCACGAGACACAGAATCATTTCAGCCGCGAATGATATGGCATGAGTGCTACGCGCGCCAAACGTGTCGCACATCGCACGATGGACATTCACGTCAGGTGGTCGTCGAACGCACATGACCATTTATTAACGGTTGTTCGCGAGGAAAAAGGTTTGCGGACGCTTTCAGAAATCGCACCCGATTCAGAATGACACGCTCCGAACGATCTTCAGGCGGCGTCAGAGCGATTCGTCTTGTTCATTGCTCGCAATTCGTCCACCAGCGCGCCGTTCAGGGTTTCTTCTAATCGCTGCAGGATGTCGGCAACCAGAGCCCCGTCCATGATCCGATGATCATAGGCGAGCGTGACTCGTGCCATTCCATTTTCGTCCAGAGGACCAAAGGTCAGACAGCCGGTATGGATCGAGGGAGGCAACTGGATCTCTGCCCCGCGACCAGCCAGCGTTGACAGAAAAAACGTCCCGAGACGTTTCGCACGGGAAGCCGTCGCGACATTCAGATTCCACCACCAGATCATTCTGCGAAACACGGTAGGCAGTTTCGCAAGCTGAAGCTGCTTACGAAACACCTCGCGCACCTCGCCGTCGCGAAAGCGGTTGATCGCCATCTGCAACTCCGACAGTGACTTCAGTTCCGGTGATGGAAGCTGTCCCCAGAACAACCACGGCTCGCCGTTCATTTCCCGCTGCACCGTCAATGTCGCCACGCTGGAGGGATGCTGATACAAGTGAGCCCAGGGCCAGCGATACCAGGTCTGCCGCAGCTCAGGCACCTGCTGAGCAACAATTGCATACGCTTTCAGAAAAAGTGCTGGCCAGGAAATTCGTTCCGCACACGCATTCCGCGACTCTGAAACCGGCGCAAGACACATTCGTCGATCATGGGCGCAGAGCGGAACGTCGCGATGAAAATACAACAGATCCCAGCTCAACCGCCGACTGGCAGGAATCCTGATCCTCCGTCCATTCCGCATATCCGTCATCCGCTGACACTCCAGTTTCCGTCGCCAGAATCATCTTACTTTCTACCAGCACCGCCGTGACTTCCGCAATGCACTTTACAGTCAACATCAGTCGATCGGAAGATCGACTCTGATGGTAATACACAGTCGTTCGGTCAGACGGCAGAGATTTCTTCTGAGACTGGATTTTTCGTGGTTCGGTCTCTCGGGCCGATGTGGTGAAGCGACAGGCGGTTTGAGGACAGTATGCTCTGATTGAGCTTCAATGGCTGACCGAACGGCTATCCTGTGCTGTTGTCCCACTTCATTTTTCATGGTTCGAACGGCGGTCGGGCGGGACTTTTCGGTTTGTTTGCCGCTAGAATCAACCGCATGACATGGCTTGCGATCGATATTTGGGCACGCATCGGATGACAAAATGAATGACGCAAATTCCAACGATGCGACGGTGGTCCCGCAGGGGAATCCGATCCCGGAGGACGGTACGTCCGCTGAGCATCCTCAGCGTATCGCGCGCTACCGGATCGAGAGAGTACTTGGCAAAGGCGGCTTTGGACTGGTCTATCTGGCCCATGACGAACAATTGAATCGCCGGGTTGCGGTGAAAGTGCCGCACGCGAAACTGATCTCGAAGCCCGAAGATGCTGAGGCGTATCTGGCCTTGTCATTACCCACATTTTCTCTGAAGCATCGGCCGTTTTCGGTTTAACCTGAGCCAACGGCGAGGATTCCACCGGGGCAGTGCGTGGCAACGCCGCGAAAGGTTTTTCTGAGGGAAATTGTGTGCTTCAACCCTGAAAGGGTTTCACAACAAAGCCTGGGGTCGCCGCGTTGCGACGCACCCCAGGTCAGGAAACCCGGATCGCCCAGAACCCCAACGGGGTTCCACAACCTCCGATGCTGAAACTGAAACGAAAAAATTGTCCTGGCAATGTA
>JAYUVA010000855.1:0-3119 GCA_043754375.1 Candidatus Kuenenia sp.
AGTCCGCCTCCACGGAATCCGATGTGATCGGTGCGAAACAAACGGCAAGCAGAACGGGCATCAGCATCATGGCATCATCCAGAGGAAACAATATTTTAAGCGAGGACATCGTAGCCGGAATGGTCTCACGACGACAAGCGCACCGGGAATTTCAACCTGAACGAGTGCAATTGCCGATTTCGGCAGGTCCTGCTTGCCGAGCAGGACTTCGCGGCCACGCCGCGACCAGCGACGAGTCGCGGTCGACAAGGGCGGCCATACGGCGACGTGGAGTGGATGTGCGACCCATGGCGGTTCGCGTTACGGCGAAAGTCCTTTCCGGCAGAAAGTGGCAACGTGGTTCGATGGAAACCACAGTCTGTTACTCGGCTGATTCCGGGAACGAAGTCTGGACGCAGCAGATTGAATCGCGTTTCGAAGATTCGCCATGCGTGAACCGCCAATGTGGGGCTTCTGTTCATCGCCGCTCGTGACAAATTCACTGGTCATTGTGCAATGCGGGCAACAAGGTGGCACTTGTATTGCTCCCCGGTGCCGCTCGCTGCACAGAGGATTTGATCTGCGCGACAAACTGCGCGACAAACACTGTCAAAGTTTCGGACTTGCCATTCTGCCGTTTCTCTGCGATGCTCATTCTGTGCCCTCATTGCCCAAATGCCATGGATTTCGGAATACACTCATTGCATTGCGTGGAGGCCATTCTCCTGAACTACCTGTCATTCACATTTTTAATGCACGCCGCTCCGGTTGCACCCAACAGATCAGATCCTGGTTCCGGACCATCGTCTTATGAGATTGCTTCCGAAATTCCTTCGCCGACGATGGGCCCGCGGCCTATTGGTCATGGCAATTATCGCATGCCTGTTCGTCTGTTATCGCAGAACATGGCTTGCCGCACCGCCAAATTACCTGGCGCGAATGGCCATTGCACAGCGGCTTCCGGAAAAAGCCATCGCATGGATCCGCTGGTCAGATTTCCTGGCTGGGCCCACAGCGGAATCTGAGTTTTTGCTGGCCCGCGCCAATCGCAAGCTGGGGCGCTGGGACGCGGTGCATGAGCACCTGCTCCGAGTCAGGGAACTGGGAGGATCCGAGACAATGCTGCAGCGGGAAGACTGGCTCGCGAAGGCCCAGTCCGGACAAATGTTTGAAGTTGAACGGCGTCGGAATCAAATGCTCCTGGATCCACAGGGCGACAGTGAGGAAATCTGCGAAGCGTACGCCAAGGGCTACCTGCTGAATCGACAGTTTCAGGAGGCCATTCGGCTTCTGGAATCCTGGTCGGCCGACTATCCCGGCAATCCGCAACCGCATTATCTGATGGGAATGACGTATGCGGAGCGAAGCAATCTCCCTCTTGCAATCCAGTCGCTGCAGCGTGCTGTTGAACTGGATCCTGGCTATTTTCAGGCCCGGCTGGCACTGGCAAATGCCTGGCTTGACAGCAGGAACGCGAATGCAGCGCTCGCCGAATTTCAGAAATGCCGGGAACTCGGAAACGACCCGGAGGTTGATGTCGGTCTTGCCAGGTCTCACCTCACTCTCGGGGCATTCGAAGAGACTCAACGAGAACTGAAAGCGGGGATCGCTCGTTTTCCGCAGAACTTCAAACTGCAGCTTGAACTGGGCCGATTCCTGATGAATGACGATCCCAGGTCCGCACTGACTCATGTTGAAATAGCGACCTCAATCGCACCCCGAAATTCGGAAGCCCGCTATGTCCTCGGACAGATTCTTTTCCGACTCGGGCGGAAAGTCGAGGGTCAGGGGCATTTGGAATACGCGCAGCTGGCGAATACTGAAACTGCCCGAATGCAGAAGCTCATGGATTCCGTCCTCACTGAACCCAACAACGTGGAATTGCGATTCCAAATTGGTGTGATCCAGCTGAAATATGGCACCGAAATGGAAGGCATTCAATGGCTTCAGAGTGTGTTGAACTTCGATCAACGACATAAAGCGGCCAATGCCGCGCTGGCGACCTACTATGAGTCGCGGGCCTCCGAGTCGGCAACCTTGGCAGAGCTGGCTTCCCGGTATCGCAATGTTGCCACGAGAGAATTGGATTGATGGTCCCCAGCCATTCTTACAAACCCATTCGCTGGATTGTCCTGCTGATTCTGGTCATCGCGACGGGCGTCGTCGGTGCATGGAGCAGTGCATGGTGGAAGCAAAGTCGGATCAGGGAATACGAAGCCCGGTGTCGCGCTGCACAGGCCAGAGGCGACTGGAACGAACTGGCTGCCGTTTCCGAGAAATGGTCAGCATGGCAACCGGATTCAGGACAAGCCTGGATGACACGCGCTCTGGCGGCTCAGGAGTCCGGGGATTTGCCGGCATCGGCCGGATTTCTGGAACAGATCCCCGATCATTACGAAGGCGCGATTGCGGCACGGCTTGAGCTGAGTACGCTGTATTTCGAACCGCTGAACCGACCCGTCGATGGGGTTCGAATCTGCGAACGGATTCTCGCCACCAATCCGGAGATCGTCGCCGCTCATCAGCGCCTTTGTCATTATTTTGCGATGACACTTCAGCGAAGCAGACTCCTGCGACAAGTGCGAGAGTCCATTGAACGAAAAGCGGAGACTGTTGATGGTTACAACTACTTCGTGACGCTGCCCGACCTCGCCTTTTCGGATTCACTGCAGCGAGCCACCAGGTGGCTGGAAGTCACTCCTGACGAACCGACGCTGCTGGTCGCCAGCGCGCTGATCCGTACCCGGGACGATAAGGGGACGATAAGCAAAAAAGTGGTAATGAATACGAAGCACTGATGACTCAGGAACTCAGGACGCTTCTTCAGCGATTCCCCGACGACATCGAACTCCGGACAACACTTCTGGAGATTGTCTCGCGAAACGGGGATGTCGCCGGCGTTGAGCAGCTTCTTGAGAGCGCCCCGCAGTCCGCTGGGGACGATTACCAGCAGAATTTTGAGAGCAAGGCCCACCAAAATCGACTGAGCACAGAATCACCCTGCAAAATCGGCAAACAAACCGGGCAGGGAGGAGCACACTAGCGATGTTCAGGTAGAATCCTGCAGCGCGGTTCTAATCGAGCGTCGCAAATGACAGGATGATATGAATTCACGATATTGCGAAATTGACTATGTCCCC
>JAYUVA010000856.1:0-2640 GCA_043754375.1 Candidatus Kuenenia sp.
GATTCCACCAGGAATGCGGAACAACGTATTGAGGCTCAGAAGGCGTTCGTCGCGGCTCTGGATGCTTCAATCGCCAAGCCGCCTGAAATTCCGCCGCGAGCCATGATCCCAGGCGATGCCGAAACACCTGCCGACGAATCGATCAGACTGGCCGGTCAGTTTGATCGCCACGGCGAAAAAGTCCCGCGCGGGTTTCTGCGAGTCGTCAGTGACACAGCCGTCGAAATTCCCGGCGGACACAGCGGACGGCTGGAGCTGGCTCACTGGCTCACGGATGTCAATGGCGGCGCGGGGCGACTTGCCGCGCGAGTCCTTGCCAACCGGATTTGGTACCACATGATCGGTCGCGGCATCGTCAGAACGGCCGATAATTTTGGCCGCACAGGCGAAATGCCCAGTCATCCGGAACTGCTGGACCATCTGGCCCGCGAGTTAATTGCTTCGAAGTGGTCTGTAAAATCTCTGGTCCGAAAGATTGCATTGAGTCGCACGTTCAGGATGAGCAGTCAGCATAACGAAGCTGCTCACGCGATCGATCCGGAAAACCGCCTGCTGTGGCGCGCCCACCGACGACGACTCGACCCCGAGTCGTTGCGCGATGCGATGTTGTCAGCTGCTGGGAACCTGGACCTGAAGCCGATGGATTCCACGGTGTCGTATTTGGGTGATCAGGCCACGGCCGTGGGAGAGAACCCAAACCGACGGCGCACAGACTTTCCTTGCCGCAGTGTTTACCTGCCAGTGATTCGGAACGATCTTCCGGAACTGTTCGGCGTATTTGATTTTGCGGATCCACACGCGACAACCGGTCTGAGATCACAAACCATGGTCGCCACACAGGGGTTGTTCATGCTGAACGATGTGTCGGTCATGGACGCCGCCGAAGCCACTGCGCGACGCCTGTTGGCAATGGAATCAACATCAGGACCGGAACCGGAAGCGAGACTGGACCAGCTGTTCGGTCTGGTGCTTACTGCCTGTCCGACAGATGATGAGCGTCTGGAACTGCTGGCGTTCGTTGCTGAAACACAGAAACGCTTCGAGGAAAATAGCGACACGAACGCCGAAGTCAGAGCGTGGGCGATGGTTTGCCAGGCGTTGTTTGCGTCGAGTCGTTTTCTGGTACTGGAGTAAACGATGAAGTGCCATCAATTCCTTCCCACGACAACTCGCCGCGCCATGTTGCAGAACAGCGCCGCCGGTTTCGGATCTTTGGCGCTTGCAGCGTTGGCCGGGCAGCAAGCGGTGGCGGATCAGAAACTGAGTCCAGCGCTTCCGCCGTTGCCGCATGTTCCAGCGCGGGCGAAGCGGGTGATCTTTCTGTTTATGTGGGGCGGGCCGAGCCACGTTGATATATTCGATCCAAAACCGCAGCTCAACGCAGTCTCTGGTCAGCCGTTGTCAGGGAAGTCGGTCGGCAGCGATGCTGATTCTGTTGGCACGGCTCTGGGATCGCCATTCAAGTTCGCTCAGCATGGCGAAAGCGGCGTCTGGATCAGTGAGCTGTTCCCACACTTGTCCAGACACGCGGACCGCCTGTGCGTGATTCGATCTTTGCATACGGAAGGCAGCGCTCACGGCGAGGCGTTGCTGAGACTGCACACGGGCCAGGCAAATCTCGTGCGGCCAAGCGTCGGCGCCTGGGTCAGTTACGGACTGGGATGCGAGAGTGACAACTTGCCGGCATTCATCACGATCTCACCGCCGCGAGGTCACGGAGGCGTGCAGAATTATGGCAGTGCGTTTCTGCCAGCCATGCATCAGGCGACGGCGATTGGGTCGGCTGAAATCCCGATTTCGAAGGCTGTCGTTTCAAATCTTGCCAATCAGAGGCTGGACAAAGGCTTTCAACGTTCGCAACTGGACCTCATTCAGTCCATCAACCGTCGGCATCTGCAGGACAAAACGGTTGACCAGAACATCGAAGGGCTGATTGCGAATTACGAACTGGCGTTTCGCATGCAGTCCACGATGCCGCAGATCATGAGCCTGAGCGACGAATCCAAAGAGACGCTTGACCTGTACGGTATCGATTCAGAACCGACCGACAACTTTGGGCGCCAGTGTCTGCTGGCTCGCAAATTTGCCGAGAGCGGCGTGCGGTATATTCAGGTTTCGACGGACTACACATGGGATCATCATCAGAAAGTGCAGTCCGGGCACGTTAAGGAATCTGCGAAAGTGGATCGCCCGATCGCTGGTCTGCTGGAAGATCTGGATCGACGCGGATTACTGGACGATACGCTGGTGGTGTGGGGTGCTGAGTTTGGCAGAACACCGATGGTCGAGAACGGCGACGGTCGCAATCACCATCCGAAGGCTTTCACGATGTGGCTGGCAGGCGGAGGAGTGCGTGGCGGGCTGACGTATGGCTCAACCGACGACTTTGGTTACGCTCCGGCAGAAAATCCCGTCCACATGCACGACCTTCACGCCACGATTTTGTACGCTCTGGGGCTGGATCATGAGCGTCTGACATTCCGCCACGCAGGCCGCGATTTTCGCCTGACTGATGTCTTCGGAAACATCGTGCATGATGTGCTGTCTTAATGCCCCGCCACTCAGAGATTAACGGGTGGCCGGGGTTGGAGGGCGCCAGCCCGAAACCCCGGGGCTTCCTTCGCTCCGCTCAGTCCAGCC
>JAYUVA010000857.1:0-9871 GCA_043754375.1 Candidatus Kuenenia sp.
GTGTGATTCCTTCCGCATCACGAGGGGCAATGCGATGGCGATATTGAGCAGACACAGGAAAGGCCGTGTGATCCTTGCGTGCAGTGCAAGGCTTTGACCAAGCACGGGCAGCGGGCCGGTGGATGGATTCTGAATGCGTTGAATCAACTGGATCGACGACAGCAGTTTCAGATTTCGGTGACGATTGTAAAGCTGATCAAAGCTCACTTCCGAAACGATAAACACGTCCTTTCCGTTGCTGCAGGGAATAATGCGTTTACGTCCCTCTTCGGTCAGCAGGTCCGTGTCCAGAACGTCGACCATATTCTGCAGCAACCAGCCGGAACGCTGTTGATCCGTCTCACTGATAAACGTTGCCTTCTCTGCTTTCAGCACACAGATCCGACTCGCAATCTCCGGTTTTGGCAGCGTGAAACTTGCACCAAGCAACGTCTGATTGTGAATCAGCACCTGGTCTCCATCAATGTGCATCAGATAGTTCCAGTAATCGTAGACTGGTTCTACCTTCTGCACTTGCGCCGTCTTGCTGCCGCGCGGCGTCTGCAACTGGACGGCCAGACCGGGAATAATAAACTCCTGATTGGCAATCAGCGCACAGTTCAGAATCGCGGCCGCCATCAGCAATGGTTTGATGAGTCGAAAGGCCGGTATGCCTGCCGCAAGGATCGGATACGTTTCCGAATGCTTCTGCAGCAGTCCCAGGACCACGATCACCGAAATGACGATCAGGATCGGACCGGCCATTTCGAAGAACTCACAGGCACGGTACGCATAGAATTCGACAATACGGCCGATCAGATCGAAGTGCGACGCTGAGTGATCCTGAAAATCATCGACGTTGGTAAACAGATCGATCACGATATACAGGCCGTACGCTGAGACAAAGAAAACTGCAAACGTATGCAGCAGTCGGCCCAGCAGATACCTGTCGAAAGTGGTAAACATCTTGGAACGCCTGAAATAACAATGGCCCGCTTAATTGGCGAGCGGCATGCGTCAGCTTGCCGGTACGAAAACAATGTACCGGAGGGCTCACGCCACTCCGCTCGCCGGACTCATTTCTGGCCGCGCGAGAATGATTTCGCTGTGTTGCGGGCCGACACATTACAGTCGAGCAGCGGATCTCAGGTCAAGATCGGCTTCTGCTTCCGGCGGCCATTGGTATGGGTGCCGCACGCGGTTGGGTTTGGCTCGTTTAACCGCGTGCCCAGCGGGCCGCGCGGAGTCTGGGGGTCTGTCCGGATACACCAGGACCGTGAGCCGCCTTGGCGCTCACAAAACCAGGTAATCAGATTCCGCCAATCTGCTCTTTCCTCAATTTCGGCAAACAAGTACCGTCCGCCCTCTTCGGCAGGATCTGCCGCTGCAGTATTGACTGCGGCAGTCCTGGCCAAAGAGGCACAGCATGTGCAGAAATGGAGTTTGTTCAGAAGGCAGGTGGAATCCATCGATGTTTCGTCTCTGCCTCGGAATAAGTTGCCAGAATTTTTTGTAATTCTGACAACACGCCCGAACCGCTTGAAATGGAATTCAGCGACCGGACAACGCGATCGAAGTTTCATGCAGAATTGCCGTAAAACTTCGATCCGGGCTCACATTCACTTTAGGCATGGAAGCCACCTATGAAGCTGATCATGTTCCTGATGATGGCCTTTGATGGTCCATCAAATGCAGTGCCCGATGTGCAACTGCTCGATTTCTCTGCGGGCTACTGCGGTCCCTGTCAACAGATGGTTCCGATTCTGCAGCGCATGGAACAAGCGGGATTTCCGATTCGTCAGATTGATATCTCGGACGACCCGGAACTGACAAAGCGCTTTAACGTCGATCGCATCCCGACGCTCGTGCTATTGGTTGAAGGTAAAGAAGTCCGTCGGTTCGTGGGACTCACCGGTGAAGATGAACTTCGTCGAGCGATGAACAAGGCGGCGGCGGAGTTATCTGAAACTCGCACTGCCTCAGCAGAACCTGCAGCCCTCGCCGAACCGCCAAAGGCGAAGAAGGGTGCACCAGGCGACCGTCCTGACGTCGTCCTTGTGCCGGAGAAACGTTCGCTCGGCGACATGTTCCGCAGCATGGTTGGCAGGGAACCGAAGGATGCAGAAAGTCCGACGCTGAGAGGCCAGGATCCCGCTTCCACCCGGGATCTGACATCCAGTGCCCTGAAAACGGCGCTTGCCGCGACTGTTCGGATTCGGGTCGCGGGGATGTCCACGGAAGAAACGAAAAAGGGTGAATATTTACAGGATGTCGGTACCGGCACGATTGTTCATAGTGCAACCGGTGAAGCCATCATTCTGACATGTGCGCACCTGTTCCTGAACATCGCAGTCAAAGATGCCGTTGTGGAAGTGGATGTGTTTGAAGGCGGAAAAGCCGTCACTTATCCCGCCAAACTGGTCGGCGGTGATAACGATGCAGATCTTGCTCTGTTGCGGATTCGAACTTCAAAGACATTTCCTGCCGCGGCACTCAGCTCGAAAATTGCTGCAGCTAAACCACGCCAGCCAATGATCAGCTTTGGCTGCAACGGCGGTGCAGATCCGACGAGCCTGGAGACGGAACTGGTCGATTTGAATCGTTATGATGGTCCTCCGATGTATATCTGCACGACTGATCCTGTCAGCGGCCGTTCGGGAGGCGGATTGTTCAGCACCAAGGGACAACTTCTGGGAGTCTGCAGTTGTGCGGATCGAAAGACCAAAGAAGGACTGTATGCTGCACATGGTGCGATTCTGGAACTGGTCAGCTATTGCGAACTCAACGCAATCCTGAAGCCGACCACTGCCAGCAGTGGTGAAGATCCGTCCGAGATGTTCAAAGATCAACTGGAGAAACCTGCAACGGAGGGTTCTGAGCCCGATCCAAAGATTGCCAAAAGACCGCAGCCGACGACATCGCAGCTTGATTCCGAGGAATTCAGTGAATTCGCCGAAGTCTCACCGGATGCATTGCTTGAGCATCCGGGTGCTGCTGCACCTTCAGTTGCTGCGAAACTCGATCGACGCTCGACACCGGCATTGGTATCGACCTCCACCGGTCCGGAAATCACAATCACAATTGACGACAGAACGGGGTCACAAAAGAAAACCATTGTGATTCCGCAGGCGAGCGCATGGATGCTGGAAATGCTGACCGGGGAAACTGCCGAAGCGGCACCGCCAGTCACCACCGCGCTGCGACCTGCCATGTTTCAATAGCCCGCTTCATTGCCGGTACAGGTGAGTCGACAGACTTTGCGCTGCCACACGTTGATAAGTTTAACCCGATGCCGCAGGTTTTGAAGTTGCGCGATTCGAGTCCCGACAGGAACGGCAAGTTGTGGCGAGTGGCGTGAGCCACCGGCATTACCCACATTCATGTTCAGAAGTCCGCCATTTTTCGTTTCGGCCGTGAAGGATTTTGCTGCAGGATATCCTGCGATTGAACCCGGTACGGGTTTCACAACACAGCCTGGGGTCGCCGCGGCGCACCCCAGGTCAGGAAATCAAGATCCGTCCGAACCCCAACGGGGTTCCACAACTCCCGCGGCTTGAACAACACAAGGCATTTGTAATGTGGAACCCCATTGGGGTTCGATGTGTTTGATGCGGTTTTTCCTGGGGTGCGCCGTTGTCACGGCGACCCCAGGCTTTGTTGTGAAACCCCGTTGGGGTTGAGTGTGCATGGATTTACTGTGAAAATCTGCGAGTCGCTGGAGGACCCTGGGCTGTCTGCTGTGTCGAATCCGGATTATTAAATGAGGCCTGCCGAACGTTGTCTGTTGGACCAGCCGTGGCCGTGACGTCGTCTGTTGATGAACTTCGGCCGGAATGACCGGCCAGAACAGCGGCACCGTGCGTCGGGTTTGATACGACGCTCTGCGGTGGAACCTGCCCGGTCACATTGGGTTGCAGTCTCCAGAGGGCACCGGAGGCGGCATCAATCGCGATGCCGGGCACACCGCCAATCACGACGTTGCCTGCCGTCCACCAGTTAATGCCCGGGTTCAAATCAACTTGTTGCGTCCCGTCCTGACCGGCATAAACCACATGGTAACTGGCAGGCCGAAACGGTGCGGAACTGGATTTCAATGTGACCTGTTGCGGAGTCATACCGGAATGCACTACGCGATTCTGGTTGTCAAGTACGCTGAAATACGTCGCGCCACCACTGTTATCCATGGTGACCTCGTACTTGCGACCACTCACAATCGTGGCACAGCCGGAAAGACTGCACGCGAACACCGAAATGAGCAGCCAACTGCAAACCGTTCGATTCTGAAACATCTCAATTCTCTCCAAATCAGCCGATCAAGTGATGCATCGCATGAGGCGGTTCAGTCCACATCTGCGGCAAGACAAACATCTGTCACTGCGGGCAGGTCACAAGATCTGAAGATTTGCACCAATGAGTTGAGAGTATCGGAGAGGATTGAGATTCGCGGCAAGATCCGAACGTGTCAATCTGACCAGGGTTCGCCGTTCGAAGTGTGCCCCGCACACACGATCGGCAGAAATCGCCGCAGACCCGGGGGATGGTCATGAGGCATTCGCTTGAGGGTATCCAAAGCTGCGATTCCTGTACCCTGGACACTCAGGTCCGAGACATTTGCGAGGCAACGTCGCATTGTCGAGCGGCTGTCAAGGCACGACAGCCTTCGCTTCAACCGTGTTTCATGGCCATGCGACGGACATGAATGTCCATCCTACATTGGCGCCCGGCAACATCGCATGGTCGAGCGACAGCAGATGATTCCCTACTGTGGTGTCGGAAGGGGCGGTGGCGAGGCTGCATCATCTGTCGAACTTCCAGTGCCTATCTGCACATCCTCAGGAGGAAGCGGTGTGGGATTTTCAGGCATCACAACTTCGTCGGATCCCCCGCAGCCCATGGTCATCAGAACGATCAAGAGTGTCAGAATCTTAAGCACAGCGAATCCTTGATGAATTAATGGTTCAGGACATTGCCAATGCGAACCGGACAAAACCGCCGGAATCAAAACTCTCCGATGACCTGCCCATCGGCCATAGCAGCCAGTTTCTCAAACGTCTTTGCGTCGATATTCTTCGAGATTGCTCGTACTGAACCGTCTGACAGTGCAAATTGCACGACGCCCGTATGGAAACTCTCAAATTGATACCAGTTCTGAATCGGGTTCGTATTCAGTCCCCATGCCGTCGGCATTGGCCCTGCCATCATCCATCGCCAATCGTAATCATTGCCGCCGGTGACTTCGCCGAACATCAGCGTATTACTCAGGCCATCAGTAATGTCGCGAAACGCAAACGTGACGCGCATCCCGAAGACACCCTTCAACACAGCCCACGTGGGCCAGCGTTGAATGTCACCCAAAAAACCCGCCACGCCCATGTAGCTGGTCTTGCCAGTCCCCTGTTCGCCGCCAAACAACCCGATGGTGAAGCTTCCTCCCAAAGCATCTTCCCACATGTGCATGCGGGATGGCGTGTTTCCACTGGCCGATGCCTGCACATCCGAAGGACATGCGAACGCCGGGATTTTGGCTTGAGCGAGCGTCCATGTGGCAGCATCTGAAGAATATCGGACTTCAGGGTTGTAATCACCGACAACCGTTGGATGCGGCCTGAAGTCGATCCCCTTCCAGATCGCAATCTGATTGTACAAATTCGGCTGCTCAATCTGGGGCAATATCTGCGGCAGGATTCCCATGAACTGGTGGTCATCCCAACCCAAATTCTTAGGGCCGTTGAAACCGTAAGGAACTGTAATGTCAGGGCCAAAATTTCCGCCGGGCAAACGGTTATAGGTATCATGAAAATTATGGCACGCAAGTGCAATTTGCTTCAGGTTGTTCTTGCAATGTGTCCGTCGAGCGGCTTCGCGAGCTTGCTGGACTGCAGGTAGCAACAGGGCGATCAGAATGGCAATAATCGCAATGACGACGAGCAATTCGATCAACGTAAACCCACGTCGATCCGATGCACCGCGAGGCTCGAATGAGTGTTTTTTCATCGTCCATGCCTCGAAGAAATCAATGACGGATTCTGCCACAACTTACGTTTACCCGAGCTCATACAATTTTGCAAGTGGGCTGATTTCGTTCGCCGAGTAACGGGCAATGTTGAAAACCGACACCGCCAGATGGGATTTTCGTAAATATTCGCAGGACCCGAGGGGAAACTGATCTTTGCTCTCATTCTTGACGTCGCACCCCTCCCGCAAATATTTGCGGATTATCTCCTTCGTGTTGTCCCCTGTCACTTCAACGAAAAAAAGCTCGACCGCAATTCGCGGTCGAGCTTAGGGCGTTCATCAGGTAAAGTCAAAGATAATCAGTACACCACTTCATGTAGTTCACTTGAAGCTGTATTGTCCATATTTTTGAGCGAATTCCTAATGTTCTTCAGCTGGCATAGAATTCACGGGCGCCCCCTCAACGGGAGCAGCGTTTGTCGCTGGTGCCTCTGGAGGAGCACGCAACGCCTCAGGCACATCACTGCCATCACCACAACCCACACACTGACTCAGCGCTAGAAATCCAAAGCTCATCATCAAAAGTCTCATATCGGTACCTTAAATTATTCGATGCCAGAAACAATCAAACCGTCGGCTTTGCCACCCAAACGTAGAAGTACGTCGAAATCAGTATTCGTCGATAATGCTCGCACTGAACCATCTCCCAGACAGAACTGGGAGACTCCAGTGTGCCGACTGGTAAACTTTCTGTCCTCCCAAGTTGGACGGGCCGGTACCCAAGCTAATCCGGCCAGATTGGTTGGACCCATGTAATGCGTGCCGATAGGACCACATAGCCAGGAGAACGAACGAATCCGATTGACACCCTTGTAACCATCCGAGAACTGGCCGGTCACCTCTCCGAACATGAAGGTATTCGAAAGTCCATCATTCACGTCCGAAAACTTAACCTGTTTGTTGAGTGGCAGCATCCCGGCGTAATCATCAACACCACGCTGCTCGGCAGTTCCTGCGGCGTATCCAAGCTGCGGGCCAGTGGCTGCAAAACGACCGGAACAGCCCACGTAGTTCGTCAAGGAATGATTGCTTACTACGGGATCAGGCAACTCATCGTTCATCACATAACCTCCGTAGGTTGGGCCTCCGGCACTCCGCACCATCCACAGCGATGCGACCGTCGGGTCTGAAGACAACGCTGCTGCTGCATTGTCCGAGGGGCACAACAGAGCGGGACCCTGGAACTTCGTCACAGCATTGATGGCTGCGATATTCCAGTATGGCGTCTTCCTTGGATCTGCCGTATTCTTGGCGAAATCCGCCGCATCCATTTTGAGGTTCGCGCCGAATGGGGCGTAGACTGCATCCTGCTCCATATACGGAGTCAGGTACGCCATCACGCCAACCCACGTCAGATTGTCAGTGCTGTAAGCCGAAGAGTAGGCATCGAGCGTGAAAATTTGCCCCGGTGGCAACTTTTTGTAGGTCCCTTCAAAGTTGTGTGCAGCAACTCCGAGTTGCTTGAGATTGTTCTTGCACTGCGTGCGTCGTGCTGCCTCGCGAGCCTGTTGAACGGCAGGCAGCAACAATGAAACAAGAATCGCGATAATTGCGATCACAACAAGTAACTCTATCAGGGTGAAACCGGACCGTCTTGATGGGCGGCTGACTTCAGGCAGAAATCTCTTCATCATCAACACCTCCAAAATTAAGGAATCAAAAAACACCAACACACAACCCAAAGTTGTGTGATCCAACATTCAGCGCTCGATCCTCACAACAAAAAAATTTGTGAAAATCTCGCTAAGAACAGCCTAAGATTTACACACAATCGTACACTCATGCAAGTAGATACACATGCAAGTTCTACCAAAATGAAGAATCTCAGATTAAAACGTCGTATTAGCACATGCCATACCACTTTGAGTTCACTCGCAGCCAGTTTGAGTGGTTGACGCAGCATTTATCTCAAAGAAATCAGCGATTTCTGGGAGTGAATCAATTCTTGAGCATTTGGAGAATGATCCACAGTTGATTGATCAGGCTGCGGGAGCAGCATGCCTGCTCAAATATTTTGCAGGAAAACTGTAGGGATTCGTTGCCGCGAGGCAACGGTGCCTCGCGTGGTGTGTGAATATTTCGACACGCGAAGGCCAGGAATCCTGCCGTCGGTACGAACAACTGTTGTTCTTGTGAGCGGCAAAGCGGTGGCGGTGTGTTCGTGACCGCAATCAGTAGTTTTGTTTAACCCCGAGCCGCAGGCGACGGCGTCAGCGGAAACCGTCGCCTGCGGCTCAGGGTTAAACGATGACTGCCAACGCCTTGCCGCTCGCGATCCTGAAGTATCGGGACCGTCTCCGGTTCATTCCGAAGTCGCACGACATTGATTACATTGCGGCGTCTCATTCATCAACGCATGAAGTACACATGGAGAAGTTCAAATGATTCAGTACTGCTCAAGACAAAGATTCACGGTGCTTGCTTTGGCGTTGGGAGGCTTTTGCCTGCAAGGCATGGGGGGTTATGCGGCGGACCTGCGGGATGCGGCGCCGCCCGAGGCTTACATGGCGATCTGGGGAACACAGAATCCCGAACGCGACTATCTGAAGGTACACGAACAGGCAGTGTGGGATGAGATCGCCAAATCAAAGATCATTGAAAAGACTTTGCAGATCGTTCAAAGCCACATGTCGGATGGCGATGCGGCACAGTTCCTGGCAATCAGGACAACACTGCAGAACGCACTGGCCCCGGTGCAATGGGGCAAGATCGCGCACGCCAGTGAAGTCATGTATGCACAAAAGATGGAGGGTCCGACTTCGCTGCATCTGGCAATGGTTCGAATCCCGGACGATGGCGCAGAATCTCTTCGTCAAGGAATTGAGAATCTGTTTAAGCTGGCTTCAGATGCGTCGCAGGGTAAGTTGCCGATGGTCACCGAAAAAGTCGCAGGAGTGGAACTGACATATTTGCAGCTGCCTGCCGAAGTGCCGCTCACGTTTCAGCCTGCGATCGGCGTCAAGGGCGATATACTTATCTTCACGACCTCATTGAGTTTTGCTCAAGCGGGTCTGGAACTTCTCGACAACCCTTCCGCCAATTCCAAGTTTGACGACCCGCGTCTGGTGGATGCGCTGACACGACTCCCGGCCCCGGAAGATGCACTCTTCTTCTTTGACGGCAAGCAACTGATGTCGCAGTTGCACGAGATTCCACAATTTATCACACGCATGAGCAATGGAGAACCGGACGCTGCAAGGGCCACAGGGCTGATGACAGAATTGATCAATCAGTGCAGTGCATTTGATTACGAAGTCAGCGTGCAGTACACGGAAGGGTTTCAGCAACGGACGGCGGCGTACGGTAAACTCAGCGAGAATGCGGGTGAAACCGTGATGGGGCAGATGCTGATGAATCAGCAGCCGTTCGAGAACTGGAAGAGCCTTGTGCCGGCGGATACGGTGGGCTTTTCCCTGAACAGCGGCTGCACGCTGTTGCCGCTCTACGACTGGGCGATGAAGGAAATCCCAGCACGATTTCCGGAAGCAAACAAGGGCCTGGAAGTATTTGCCGCACTTCAGAATCAATATGACATTCATCTTCGAGAAGATATTTTACAGTCGTTCTCCGGAGAATTCGCATCGATCTCGTTGCCGGGACCTGCGACACCGTTTGGGAAACGAGCGGACTCAGTGCTGATGTTGTGTTGCACAGAGTCGGAACATATTGAAGAACTGATCCATCGAGGCATCAATGAGCTGGAATCGATTCCGCAGGTCAGGCAGCAGGGTGTCTCGTTGAAGCCAGTGGAAGGACTCAACGGTTTTCTGCAGTTAAAGGCAAATGTCCTCGCGATGGCTCAGCTGGAACCTGTCGTCGGATTCCGCGATGGATGGATGGTATTTGGCACAAAAGTCACTGCGGTCGAAGCGGTTTT
>JAYUVA010000858.1:0-2837 GCA_043754375.1 Candidatus Kuenenia sp.
TGGGACGAATCGGCTTTGACAATGCGGCCGGGTATCTGCGGAATGGCATGCATGCACTGGAGGATTATCCGGACCAGATTCGCAGGGTAGCTCGCATCACAGCAGCGGCTTTGGCAGAACAGATATCGTCGGCACACGGCCCGTTCGTTCTGGACGTCCGTGTGGAAAAGGAATCGAGCATTGTGCGTCTGGAGGCCAGTTACAACATTCCGTTGACTCATCTGCGGGAACGCATGGGCGAAGTTCCGATTGATCGACCTGTTGTTGTGCACTGCGAAGGTGGCTACCGTTCAGCGATTGCATGCAGCCTGTTGGCTCAGGCCGGGAGAAACAATGTGACTGATCTGGTCGGTGGGATCAAGGCGTGGATCGCGACGAAGCTCCCGACTCAGCCGGAGAACACGATGACCTGCGGCACGAAGTTCTGTGAAACGGCTGTTTCGGCGTAGCCTGTTTTGGCGAGCGGCTGGGCGTCAACCCTCCGTGTACGTCGCGATTTGCACGGTGGGCTGACGCCCGGCCGCTCGCCCGATGAATAGTGTCAACCAGCCTTAACCCCACGAAAGGAGCGTCAACATGCCATGGATCAGCCTGCTGTTTGGCGCGATCGTGGGTGTGTCGCTGGGCCTGACCGGCGGAGGCGGGGCGATCTTTGCTGTTCCGCTGCTCGCCTATGGCTTGAACGTTCCCGCTCGCGAAGCCGTCGCAATTTCACTTGTGTCGGTGGGGCTGACGTCGTTCGCGGGGTTTCTTGCCAAATGGAAAAGGGGCGAAGCGGAACTGCGAACCGGGCTGTTATTTGCCGCTGCAGGAATGCTGGGAGCGCCCGTCGGATCCTGGATTGCGGGCCAGATGCCTGAGACGTGGCTGATGCTCCTGTTTTCCGGCCTGATGTTGACCATCGCGTGGAAGATGTGGCAGAAGGCCGGGCCTGCAGCTGTCCGGTCGCCAGTGTGTATTCCCATCGAATCGTCGAGTCACCAACCCGTGGGAGATGTGAATGACGGCCCAAGCTGCCAACGTGATTCCGCCGGCCAGCTGATTCTCACGAGTCGATGTGGCCGGTTACTCCTGCTTGTGGGAGTGGCCACAGGGATAATGTCTGGTATGTTCGGCGTCGGGGGTGGATTCATCATTGCTCCGGCCCTGATTCTCTTCAGCAGCATGTCGATGTCACGAGCTGTCGGCACGTCACTGATGGTGATTTCACTGGTCAGTGCAGCGGGGATCACATTTCAGTTGTGGGGCGGTCAGCAGATCGCCACGGACATCACAATACTGTTTGTTGTGGGTGGACTGAGCGGGCTCTGGCTGGGTCAATCGGTCAACCATCGACTTTCACCTTCGGTCCTGCAGCGATTCTTCTCGGTCGCGATTCTTCTCGTGGCGGTATTCGTGATCTTCAAAAATCTTTCGCAGGGGTAAAGGTCCGTGTCGGACATCATTTATTATCGTTGGTGGGGGCACGGCCGGACCGGGTTGTGGTAAACTTAGTTTGCCGAACGCCGCTTGCTGCCAAAGCTGTACTGGGAAGGGATACTGAAGACTGAATCAACTGAGATGACGCTCTGGAACCATCCCAAAGGACCGCAAATGTTTCTCGTTCGATACACGACTGTCGCAGCAATTCTGGTTCATCGACAAATATCGACGGTTAGTAGTACAAGAGTCACAAAAGTAAGAATAAAGCGGAGAGCGGAAACCCGCTACGTGCGGCTTGCGACTGAGATCTCTTCAATATGGGTTGCGCGCGGCGCCCGCGCTGGGTCTATCCATGTTCATTCGTGGTTCAAATTCCCTTTCTGTTGACGGTTCAGCGACGAGGATGCGTCGAGCGATCCTCAAGGGGTTCACGTTCGATCATTATCTGTTTCCAGGCCGCGCACCTGATTTGTGGTTGAACCCATATTCGCACACAGTGTGCGGCTCGGGCGGTGTGAGACGATCGCATGGAACTCTGCGAATTCATTGACTTCCGCGATGTCATGTGACACACTCGGTGCTGTACTTCTGGACCAGGGTTCTGTGTTTTATGCGCGAGTCATCATGCGACAATGCTCCACCTTCCTGATAGCGGCATTTCTTGCTACGACGCTGGCTGCGGCTGCGGTCTGTGATGAAGCGACGCCATCGCGGCTGGAATTCTTCGAAAAGAGGGTCCGTCCGTTACTCGTGCAACACTGCTACGAGTGTCATTCCGCAAAAGACGTCAAAGGCGGACTGAGACTGGATTCCGCCAAAGGGTGGCAAAAAGGTGGAGATTCCGGCGATGCCATCGTGCCAAATGAGCCAAATTCGAGCCGTCTGATTGAAGCTGTCCGATACAGCAATGAAGATTTGCAGATGCCGCCCACGGGTAAGCTCAGTCCCGAGGATATTGAAACGCTTGAACAATGGATTGCACAAGGCGCGACGGACCCGAGAACAGAAGTCGCGCCAGTATCACATTCTGCGTTGAAGGGCATGAGTGTCGAAGACGGTCGGCAATTCTGGTCGTTCGTTCCGGTGCGGGTCCCGGAGATTCCTCAGCCATCCACGCCCGACTGGGCGCGGACGCCCATTGATGCCTTTGTTCTGTCAAAGCTGGAGACCAGGGGTCTGCAACCTGCACCGCGCGCGGACAGGCGGACGCTGATTCGACGTGCGACATTTGATCTGACCGGGCTGCCGCCGTCGCCGACTGATGTCGCGGCCTTTATCGCTGATGAATCGTCAGATGCGTATGACCGGTTGATTGATCGCCTGTTGGAGTCGCCGGATTACGGTGTTCGTTGGGGGCGACATTGGCTGGATGTCGCGAGGTATGCAGATTCCAACGGGCTGGACGAGAATCTGGC
>JAYUVA010000859.1:0-13406 GCA_043754375.1 Candidatus Kuenenia sp.
AGACTGGCCACTTTTTCGGGACCGAAGAATACAATGTCGGGCTCGTAGTCGTTGCGAGGAAACACACACAGACATTTCTCCGACTTGACGGTTCCCAAACGATGAAGTGCAACAAACGTGTGCAGCAGTTTTGCCGTTAGCATTGTGACATCAAGATGCCGATTGCGGGCAGGCGAATGCAGGATCACTTCTCCATCAATGAATTCGATCTTCTGATCGGGAGTCATGTTGTCATAAAATTGATGGCGGGCCAACCGTTCGTTTTGCAATTGTTGAGTCAACCGGTCCACCAAACTCGGCAGTTGTGGAGAATGGAGCAACACTTTGATGAGTTCTTCAACAGTGGCCATCAGTGCTTTCCTTCCCGGTCGGTTCAGTCGATAAAGATGTAAACCTCGGTCTATTGTACCTCGTCTCTGATTATGTGGGTATGCATTAATTGAGCCCAAAAAGTAGTTGCTGGACAAAATGCATCGACCGTTGTCACAAGCTTGAATCCGGTCTGCTGCACTGCGGCATGCTTTGCTGCGAGCCACAAACAAAAGGAACTTCATGATGAGAATCCCGCGTGTGTCGTTTGATGGTCGCTTCCTCTTACTGGCATTGGTCGCATCGTTGGCAACTGCGGCTGTCGCTCGTGCTGGAGAACTCACTGAGGCGGAGTTCCTGAAACTCCATGCGGAGCTGCAGCCAGATGATTCTGCACTGTGGCGGACAGTGCCGTGGAAGAATTCAGTCCTCAGTGCTCAGCAGAGTGCCGCCGAACAGAAGAAACCCATCTTTATCTGGGCCATGGACGGGCATCCTCTCGGCTGCACCTGAAACAATGGTGTACTCGACCGTGAGTCGACCTTCGCAGACCCCGCCGTTGTGGAATTCCTCAAGACTAAAACCGTTCCGGTCGCCATCGATCAGTGGAATCAACGCCGTCAGCAGGATTCCGAAGGCGAATTCTATCGCAAAATCGCCAGCCAGGGACCACGTCACGACTTTGAAAACGGGACAACCCAGGGGCTGTATATGGCAGCTCCGGATGGAACGTTTTTGGGGTATACAAATAATCGTGATCCCGAACGTGTTCACCAGATGCTGACATCGGCTCTGGCCAGGTTTCGACCGACTGACACCAGACAACTGGTGGCTGAAAAGACCGACAAGCGGTTCAATCTGGAGCCGCCGCAAGGCGGGCTGATCGTGCGCGTCTGTGCCAAAGTGATGGGCGGCTACGACGAGCCGGAAACTCAATTCCAGCAGATTTTTCAGTCGTCCTTGTCCCGGGACAATCTCTGGATCACGAAGAAAGAACATGCAGCACTCGCCGGTGGTGACGTTCCTGACCGTTTAGCACTTCGCATTGCTCAGTTTCATCTCGTGGATAACACGCGCGGCGAACCACCGTTCTGGAAAAAGGCGGAGGTTGCGTCAATAAAGTGTGCAATTGACGGCGATAAGATCACGGGGCAGATGGAGCTGAGAACGGCCTCCGGAGACCGAACATACTCCGCCCGCCTGCGGGGACAACTGACTCTGACCGACGGGAAAATTACGCAACTGAACATGGTTGCCAATGGCTTGTTCTCGGGAGAAGGCCAGTACACAGGCGGAGCCCCCAAAGGCCCGTTTCCCCTTGCGATATCGTTCACGCTCGCCGACGGAACAGACTTCGCAGATGCGATTCCGCCACAGGCAGCCCGAGGTTGGGTCGATGGCTACATCCACTAAGCACCAGTGCAGACGTATCTTCGTTTAACCGCGTGCCCATCGGGCCGCGCTTCGCTGCCAATCGCGGGGCGTTGCCCACGCGGTTAAACGATATTATGCCAAACGACTTCTGCCGAAGTGCTTACCAATTGGAGTGTGCTGATGAAGACCACGATTCTGTCTCTTGTGCTGGCATCGATTGCCGGTTTGATGTACTGCGGCGATGAGAGCCTGGCTGGTACTCAGGAGCCGGAAGATAAGGAACTCCGGGCATTGCTGGAGGCACGGCGAGACACTTTGAAAGAGGTGGTGGCGCTCATGAAGGCTGGGGGCAAGTCGGGAATTGTGGCTGTGGCAAAACGGGGACCCGGGCTGTGAACGTGGAGCCTCAGCGGGCCTGGCCGTTCTGCAGGATGGTGAGGTACTTTGCGAGTGGTGGCTGCATCCAGGTTGGCTCGCTGAACATAGAGAACAGGGATGGATTTGTGGAGGTGGCAAGGTTCGGGACGTAAATATCAGGCGATGAACGTCTTTCGCTCGATGCGATCATGGCGGCACTATCCCTGCTAAGTCGCTCAAATCTCAAAGAAAATTCCGGCAGGGTGCGCAGGGAAACTGAGGGGAACTCGTATATTGATGTGCGGCGACTGACGGTGTCGCTCATTGGGCGTTCGTTGATCGCTGGAGACAATATGGCCATTCCCGGAAGATCCGCTGGATCCAGTGAGATCGAATCGACAGTGATGTCGATGATTCGTGGAGCGGCACAGTCTTCCCCGGAAGTTCGACGCCAGCAGTTCGACCGGTTGATTCGGCAATATGGTCCTCCACTGGAATATTACTTGATGCAATACGGGCGGGTTCCGCCCGATCAGGCCGAAGATCTTGTGCATGAGTTCCTGATTGCCAGACTGCTGAAGCCAGCTCCTCAGGACAATCTGGTCAGCCGTTTCCTGCAAAGCCAGCAGAAGTCACCCGATCGCCGGTTTCGAGATTACCTGCGACGATCACTGCTGAATTTTATGCGGGATCAGCAACGGAGGCCTTCGCTGAAGACAACCGGATTCGACCATCTGGAAAACTTCGTTCCTCAGGACGAGGCTGCCAGACCGCCGGATGAAGAATATTCCGTGGAATGGGCGAGCAACCTGCTCCGCCTGACGATTAATGCCATGCGTCGGGAATGTGAAGAGAAGGGCCAGCTGGACGTTTGGGACGTGTTTGATCTGCGAGTCCTGAAGCCGGCAAGGACGGGCCAGCCAGCGGTCAGCTTCGAAGAACTTTGCTCGGGCGGGCGGTTTGGAACGCCAAGACAGGCCGTCAATTTGTTGCAGACCGCGATCCGGAAACTGAATCGCCTCATGCGCCAGATGATTGTCGACTACACGCCAGGCCGCGGCGAGACTCAGGATGCGGCGGTTGAAGAAGAGTTAAGGGAAGTGCAGGCGATTCTCAAAGACCGTGGAGGCTTGCGGTTAGCGGACGTGTTGTTGCGTTCAACAGCAGTCCCAACCGCGATGATCCTTCGAGTCGAATGTGAGCTGGGCACCTCGACGCTATTTAAGCTGGAGATTCCCGGGCAGCATGTTATTGGATCTGAGGCGGGGGTGGCCGTCGTTTTGGATGCAGCGACAGGCATTTCAGCTCGCCATGCCGTTCTCATACTGGAAAAAACGACTTCACGCATCGTTGACTTGAATTCAGGCGAGGGCACATCCGTCAATGGACGGAGAATTGAAGTGGCGGCATTGCAGGATGGTGACCAGATCCGCTGCGGCAATGTGAATCTAGCCGTCCGCCTGCTTGGCAGTATTCCTTCAGCACCGAGTGCGGCGTCCAGGTTGGCACCGACTCTGACTTCGGTCGAGACTCCGTGCGAAGCGGACCAGGCCGAGCCGGATCCCCCTGCAATTCCGGGATATGCCGGACTCGAAGAAATCGGTCGTGGAGCAATGGGTGTTGTGTATCAGGCAGTGCAACTGGGCACAAATCGAAAGGTTGCCATCAAGTGCATTCATCCCGAACGGAGACCGGACGAACATATTAGGCAGCTGTTTCTCCGTGAAGCAAATGTCCTGCTCAAACTGCAGCATCGCAGCATCGTGCAGTGCCTGAGTTTTGGACTGGCAGAGATGAATCCGTATCTTGTGCTGGAATTTGTCGAAGCGGAAGGACTGGAGCCACTGGTCTGGAAGCACGCACCGGCGCGTCGGATAAGGCTCGCAGTCAAAGTGATCCTGCAGGTACTTGAGGCTCTGGAGTATGCACATCAGGCCGGCGTGATTCACCGCGACATCAAGCCGTCCAATATTCTCGGCAGACTGAGTCACGGAAAGCTGCATCTGAAGATTTCTGACTTTGGACTGGCCAAGTTCTATGAGACTTCCGGATACTCGGGCATTTCCCGTTCGGGCGACATCTGTGGATCGATTCCTTACATGTCACCGGAACAGTTATTGGACAGCCGGTCGGTTGGTCCGGAATCCGATGTGTACGCAACAGTTGTCTGTCTCTATCGATTGTTGACAGGCGAATATCCGTATGCCACGGGAACGCCCGCGGAGGCCGTGCAGCGTCGATTGACCGAGAAGATTCGCCCGGCAGAGTCATTCAATCCCGAGATTCCCGTCGAACTGGTGCGAATCATTGAACGAGGCTTGTCGCGGGTTGCGAAACAACGCTTCGCGACAGCTCAGTCGCTTTATGACGTGCTGGCCGGAGTGGAGCTGAGCGAAAAATACACCGTGTGAGGATCGGAAGAATACTGTTGCATCGTGAGTAACCGCCGTAGGTCACCAATGTCCATTTCCTTTACAACAAAATGCCCACAATGCTGTCAGACCCTGCAGGTCAAAGAGGCGCGTGCAGGACGGTCGATCCGTTGTCGTTTGTGCAGTCATTACTTTCGCCTCGAATCATTCCAGGCGGAAACGCCTGACAGGGTCCCGACGATTGAGTTCGCTGAGACATGTGACAATTCTGCGGACAGTCACGAGTCGGAAATGCCGCCCCTCAAATCGCTGGGGCGATTTCAGTTGAAAGAGGAGCTGGGAAAAGGAGGGTTTGGCCGTGTATACCTTGCGTATGATCCGTACCTGGACCGACTTGTTGCCCTCAAGGTGCCACTGTTCGGCTCTGCAGAAACAAATCGCCGTGAGCGATTTCTGAAGGAAGGCCGATCTCAGTCTCGCCTTCGCCATGACGCCATTGTGCCAGCGTATGAATGCGGTGAGATCGACGGATCCTTGTATATTGTGTTTGAGTATATCGAAGGAGAGTCTTTGTCGAGTCGAATTCACAGGGGTCGAGTGGAACGACTTCAAGCGGTGGAATGGGTCCGGGATGTGGCAGATGCGCTGGCGTTTGCCCACGCAAACTCAATGATCCACAGAGATGTCAAGCCTCACAATATCCTCCTGACAAGACAAGGTCGCCCCCTCATTACGGACTTTGGCCTCGTTTGCTGGCTGGAGGACGATCGCAACCTGACGAAGTCAGGAAGTTTCACCGGGACGATCCCCTATATGGCACCGGAACTGCTTGATGGAAGTGTCGTGGTGGAAGGTAGTCAACCGGGAAATGTCTCTCAAGCTGTGGATCAATACAGTTTGGGTGTAGTGCTTTTTGAGTTGCTCACCGGCCATCGACCATTTGAGGGCCAAATGAGCTTGGTCGTGGGCATGAAGGTCACGCAGAACCCTCCGCGCCCACGCATGCATGATCCTTCAATTCCCAATGATCTGGAGGCCATTTGTCTGAAAGCGATCCAGCGAGATCCCAAGGATCGCTATGAAGACTGCGCGGCCTTGAAGAATGCCCTCACGACCTGGCTGACAGAACATGCAGAGAAAACCACCCAAAGCAGCGAACAAGATCGACCTGCCAGTCACCTGTTACAGTGGATCCGTACCTGGAGCAGTCGGAAAGCGTTTTGGCTGTTCGCCTCCCTGCCTGTAATGCTGTGTGCAGTCACGGCGATCCTCTTCGTCTGGAATAATTCAGACCCGATCCAGATTCCGGGACCGCCTGACCAGGAACCCCCGTCACTGAATCTCCTCTCCGATGTTGGAACTGACATCGTTGCCCAGGACAACCAGCAGGCATGGGCCAAGTTTCGAAAGGTGGACGTCGAACTCACCAACACCATTGGGATGCAATTCTTTCTGGTGCCGCCGGGGCAGTTTGAAATGGGATGTTCAAAGAATGAATTTGAGAAGGTTCGGAAGGGCCCACGAGATTACAAGACGAAGGTCGAGAATCAGGAGAGGCCTCCACACACTGTCAGTCTCACGGAGCCCCGGTTCATGGCCGCGATGAAAGTCACCAGGGCTGCATTTGAAGAGATTACAGGAAAGAGTCTGTCGAATCTGGAAGCGGCCGACATTCCGGAAGTACTGGTCCGTTATGAGGACGCGATGTTGTTCTGTCAGCGGCTGTCTGACCTGCCTGCGGAAAAGCAAGCCGGTCGCCGTTATCGACTTCCCACAGAAGCAGAATGGGAGTTCACATGCCGCGCCGGGAATTCAGAATTTCGCAATCCCAATGATCTGGGGCTGCGAGGCATGTTCGATGGTTTCGCCGAATGGTGCGCGGACTGGTTCGATACCTTTGAAGATGCCGCAGCGACAGATCCAACCGGGCCTCTGAATGGCACGAAACGAGTCGTGCGAGGCGGCAAGAACGCGAAACAACGACCCTCGCACCGCGATTCTGCTGATCCCGATGCGATTCACGGATTCCGCGTTGTCATGGAACTGAACAGCATGAAGTAAGGATTGTTTGTCGTGGATTTCGCCAGCTTGACGATTCGAAACTGGCGATACATAAAAGACATCATTCGAAAAGAAGAAATCCCAATGAAACCGACCTCGTTCGCTCTGAGCCGACGCAACTTTTCCTCCGGCAGCCTGTTGCTGTTTATGGTGCTCATAATAGTCTTGCCCTGGGCCTGCAGTTCATCAAACAAATCTCCAAATCCGCCTGCAAAACCCTCAACCGGCACGTTTGTCTGGTCCGACATCCCGGAGCCACTTGTCGCAAGTGCCATCGATGCCGGCGACGTGTTTGTCGAGCAGACAGAGACGGGTGAGACACAGGAGTTGTCTGACAAGAATTCTCTGGAGCTTGCTCCAGGACCCTGGGAGCTGAAGACCAGGCCAGGGTCTCTCTTCAAGTTCAAGGATCCTGAATTGAAAGTTGAGGCGGGGAAAACAGTGCGCCACGTTCTGTTGCCGAAGCTCCCGTTTTCATGGAAGCACCCGAAGCTGCCCACGGTAGCTGGTGCCTCCGCCACATGGAAGGGACAGATCAACAGGAGAGGAGGCGATGACAGTACGAATATTTCCTACACATTGTTCATGCAGACTTTCAATGAAGTCACAATCGAGGAACGCCGCTGTCGCTGGCTGTACGTTGAAGTCCTGAGGGACTCGCCTGCGCCCGTGGTCAAGGAACGTGCGTTTCTTGCAGTCGATATTGATGCATACGAAACGATGCAGCATTTTGAAGTGAAGAGCGGTTGGATGATGGCTCATAGCAGGGACATTGAATCTGAATTGAAGACATTGTTTTCTGAAGAAAACGGCGAAACAGAAATTGATCCACCTAAGGAAATCACTGTTGATTTTGCAGGCGACTCTGATCTGCTTACGGATCAGGCAGATCTGCTGCAAGCACCGCTTCCAGAACATCGCCTCAGCCTGCTGGATGTCATGACTCTGGTGATGGGCGCTAACTTCCCTGGCGCATCTCCACAAAGTGCAGCAGCGCGGACGAGTTTTTCAAAGCTTGACGAAATCTTCAGCAGCGATGTTCGAAGCACCAGTTATGAGCAATTGAAATGCCTGGTTGTGCAGTCAAGAACTGAGTCCGAGATCGAACATGAAAAGGAGGGAGAATCCGCTTTTTTTGAAATCGCCCGCTCCGACGCGGAGGTGCCATTCAGCTTTGTCCGTGTGATTCTCCGAGACTCCAGTCTTGAAGCCAGCTTAAATCTTGTCACATACTATCTCCCACTTGGGGGTACCTCATCGAAACTGCCCAGTGAAGAACCTCCGGTCGCGGCACTTCAGGACGCTGCAGAACGATTCCAAAGTCTGCCCGCCGGGCCGCGATTCGACCTTGCAGCTATTCCGCCCGAGGACGGTGCTTGGATCCGGTACAAAGGAACCATCGCGCTCGGCCCGAGTCGCAGGACTGAGTATTCGGCCACCATTGCTGCCATCGGAACCGAGAATCGTGGAGACCAATCCTGTCGCTGGCTGAGATTGGACATCAACAGTGGTCCGGAAAACAAGCCGCTGCTCCACCAGGAAACAGCCATCGTGCTTGTCGATCCGGTGGCCTACAAAAAGTCAGGCGCAGCAACAATTCTGGAGGGATGGCTGATTTACGAGCATGGGAAAGAGCATGGTGACATTGACCCATACGTACTGAAATTTGCAGACAGCGGAGATATGCAGCGGACAGATGACGACTTGCAGATGCTGGAATACACATTATCGCCAGAAAGGCTCAGCATTCATGATGTGCTGGCTCTGCTCTTCAACGCAAATCTTGATCGTTCCCCGTCCCACTTTATCCGATTGCGACCGGAGATTTCCGCCAGGTTGAGCAATACCGACGGACGAAAGCAGACACGAGGAGAAAAATTCATGAACGATGTGGGCAGCATTCCTGTGAAAGGCTGGGACTTCAAGGATGATAAAGTGCAATACCATTTTGAACGCAGTGACGCTGTCCCATTCAGTTTTATCTCCCTGAACCTGACCTATGGTCCGGTCACGCTCGTTGCTAACGTGGACTCCAACATTCCGAAACAGTGGGATCCGGTTTCATTTGATAAGAATAAATGGGAAGGTCTGTCTAAAAAAACGCAGGAGCAAATCGCAACCTGGAAAGAACAAAATCCGAACTTTCGCTTCTGGACCATCCCCACAGGACAGGAGAACGACGAACGAACCGTGACGCAGCTCCTCGCGGAATGGGCTGGCGAACGCAAGCCAGAGAAAAACTTCGTTAAAGGGGGCTTCTATTTGAAGCCTTTTTCAGGAGAGCAAAAGCACTATCCCTCCGAGCCGCAACTGTCCACGGAGGACGAGGTCTGGAAAGCCGAAGAGCGACACTGGAACGGACTCGATGATCCCGCCGAATATGTCCCGGAAGAACGGATCCTTTTTGGCAAGGATCCACTGGACATTAAGGTATTGATCAATGGCGTGGAAAAAAGAATCTCATGGGCTTTGCTGGACATGGACGACCAGCTTTGGGTCAGACAGGCCAACTTGAACTGGTACAGTAAACAGTAACGCGAACATCCGATGAACAGCTGCCTCGACAAATCGCGGCATTCTCCGTATGCCGTCCGCAGTTTGATTGACCTGACCATCAAACAGAACCCGGACAAGCACCTTGCCTGACAGTTTCCCCAGCGTTTTTCAAACCCTTGCAGGAGCCAATCCCGGGTTAATTCAATGTTGAAAAAATAATTTTTGCGGACGCGCAACCAACACTGCATCTGCTCGTTTATCTGGTTGACAACCTTCGGAACTTCCCATTCCCAACGGATCAACCTTCGAGGAGCAGACCATGCACTACAGCGAACAGCCCCCTTGTGGATCAATTCTCCGGTCCCGGCAACGGCTGCCAGGACGCCGATTGGTACTATCGATCGCATATTTTCTCGCGATCGTTGTCGGCAGCTTAGCAGAATCACCCTGTGCCGGATCGGAAAACAGTATCGGATCGGCAACATCAGCCATCCAGTCAGAAACATCAGTTGCGATCGAATTAGAGGCGAAATGGGCCGCGGACGATTCTTTCCGGACGCTGAAGTGCAACCCGCAGCCTGAGTCCGCTTTAATCCGTTCCGTAGGCGAGCCTCTGTCAGACGCAACGTGGAACTTTGTGATTGCTCACGGCTTAGGCGGGACGACTCCTGGAGATCGATTTTGCCAGCTTGCTCTGGAAATCAAACGCACAAATCCCGACGCCAATGTGCTGCTCATCGACTGGTCATCCACAGCAGCACAAACCAGCTATGGTTTCCCTCGCGTCTGGCATATTGCAGGCTGTCTGGATGCCATTGCAGTCGATGCGGCCTCCGGCCTTTCGTCGCTGAAGTTTGATCCTGACCACACAACGCTGATTGGAGAGAGTTTCGGCGTCTACGTTCAAGGGCAAATCGCGAAAGCACTGGGCGGCGTCAGGCATATTCTGGCCTTCAATCCGGCAAGTGAAGTTGGGGGATACGAACCGGTCGATCTCTGCAAATACTCTCAACGGTCGTGGTCATTTCATACCTTCTGCGTATACGACACCACACTGCAAATTGCTCATGCCGACTTTCTTCTGGAGACGCCGGAGGAGGCCAGCCCTCTGGCACAGCACACTCATGGCATCCAGTGGCTGACTCGTTTGCTCAGGGCCGATAACTTGTCATGGCTCATGCTGAACAAGTCAGTCGCACCGGCCAGTGCGCAGGCTTTTTGCGGAATCGCTCTCCAGGACGGCGAAATCGATCCGTCCGCCGTTCCTCGGATCCGCCCGAGCGTCCACCCTGAATCGACGGTATCCGAGGATTCCTCGCCAGAATCGCTGATCGCCTCATTTCGGATGGAGGCGATCAGCAAATGACTACGGCAACGACCACAGACGATAACTGTGATTCAGGACTCGATCAGTACTGCAGCTACCTGACGCTTATAGCTGACGCGCAGATGAATGCTAAGCTCAAAGCCAAAGAAGAGTCCAGTGACATTGTGCAGGAAACGATGCTGGAGGCTCACCGCGATTACGAGAGATTTCGTGGCAAGACGGATGCAGAGCTTCGTGCCTGGCTTCGATCTATACTGACAAACAATCTTGTCAGCGCTGCGCGATACCATAGTCGCCAGAAGCGCAACGGGGGCAGAGAGCTTTCTCTGAATTCCCAGTTGGAGCTGTCTTGCCGAAAACAGCAGTATCACTTTACCACCGAAACGTCATTTCCAGGGCTGAAGCTCGCTCAGCAGGAGCGGTCCGAAAAACTGGCTGCCGCATTACGGAGACTTCTCGCTGATGAACGGACCGCAGTCGCACTGAAACATTTTCACAACCGATCAGTGGCCGAAATCGCTCAGCATCTGGGTCGGACGCAGGAAGCCGTAGCAGGGTTGCTGCGACGAGGCTTGAAGAAACTTCGCGATTATTTTAAAGACGAAATCTCTGCGTCTCGCGGGATCATGGAGTGAAATGGTGTCAGAAACGAATGGCAGTGCCGTTCGTTCATGTCTTAGCCAATTGGGCGACAAGGTCATTACAAACGAAAATCCCGGCGGCTTCATACTCGCACCCTTCAAAACGGATGAGGTGCAGGATTGGCTGAGAAAAGACCAAAAACAGAAGTAGTAGCTTCAGAGTCAACAATTGGAAAAATGGACAGGTATCATCAGCGCTGCACTGGTGCTCTCGCAGATCAGGCTTATGTCTGTCGTGTCCCTTTCTATGCACACCAAGAATAAACGCACCGGATTTGACGCTGATCAAACTTCCTGAGTCGACGTCGCGCTATTTCTTCCGAGGCAAACATGTTGAAGCCAAGGTAACACTTCACAGGAACGATGCATGAACGGTCCCTGGTATGCCAGAGTTGAAGACGGACGGGTTATTGGCCCAATCCCGGAAGATCTTTTGCGGGCTATGGCTGCAGCCGGACGACTCCAGTTGCGGGATGAAGTGAGTGTGGATCGCCTGCTATGGAAGCGAGTCAGAGAAATGACCTGGCTGATGGAGTCGGTCGAAGAATCGACCATCCCGGACTCTGTGACGGGAAGACAACCAGATCCTTGCGAAAAATCGAGTTTGCTGTACGGGGCCGCTATCATCGCGAGAGATACAGAGAACAAATCGAACGTCGAAAAGCGAACGCCACAGGTGGACGGTCCCAGCGAGCGTCGGTCTCTGATTCCGGCATCAATTCTGCGCATGATCAGTACGTTTTGGACGACAAGTCGTGCCGCAACAGTCTGGAGTACTCTGCTGCATATCGCGATACTCTGCGCGCTGGCGTTGATCGCACTTGCCGAACGGCCTCTCAGAGATGTCCTTACAATAAAAGCTGAGTTCAGTATAGAGGCACCAGATCTTCAGGCGCTTGACCTGGACAGTACCGACATCGAACTTTCCTCGCCCCCTGAGCGTATCGACTCACTGCTGCCTGCAGTGGATGTCACGACGGCGGGACGCTTTGGCTCAACAGAAGCAGAATTCGCGTTACCGTCGTTTTCGAACGGGACTTTGCCAGAGAGTGGTAGTCGCGGCAGTGAAAAGCAAAAAAAGAATACCGCGAGACGCGGGAAAGGGTCATCTGCCACGGAAGGTTCGGGGGACGGTCAAGGTTCAGATCCAGGAAAGGCATCATTTTTCGGGACGGAAGTCAAAGCTGATTCAATCGCTTTTGTGATCGATGCGTCCGGCAGCATGGCAGGTGCTCGCTTTCACCGTGCTCGCATAGAACTGGCAAAGTCACTCAGGGCTCTGAAAGCAAATCAACGTTTTTTTGTCGTGTTTTACACGGACCAGACTTATCCTCAATTCTATCCAAAGAATCTGATTTCGCTGATAATTGCTGACAGAACAAACATCAGCAACATACTTTCCTGGATGGAACGATCTCAAACGCAGGGTGGGACAGAACCACAGAAGGCAGTCGGCATTTCGTTGGGACTCAAACCTGACGTTATGTTCTTCCTTTCGGACGGAGAAATTCCCGCCAACACACGCGACATAGTCCAGCAGGCAAATCGTGGCACGGTCGTTCATACCGTTGCATTTGGCTCGAACGCGGGCGGCGACATCCTGGAGAAGATTGCCACAGACACCGGTGGCACACATCGTTTCATCGGCGATGGATTTTGAAAAGAATGATCACCTTTACGAGTCAGAAGATTTCCGGTCGAAAGGGAAGACCGAATCAACAATCAACAAATCCTCTGTAATTTCACGCCAAAGGCCGGGATTTGGGTGGGTGTCGCCCCGCTGCTTGCAATTGAAGTGCAGTTCTCAAAATCATTACTCAATTCTGGATACTCGAGAAAAACGCACTGAGATTCCTCGGAATCACGCGCCCGATTTCGCGCCGAGCGTCGCCTGAATCTTCTAGTGGACGATTGCATGGGCCACCGCACCATTTTTGGAAAGCGTGAAAAACTGGTGTGTTCCGCTCCGCTGCACACCCTACTTGAATCACTAAATCAACAGCTCGCCTTGCGGCTGATGGTGCTGGAGTGACGCTGCGTGCTGAGTGACGAAATGACCTGAGTGAATTCTTCGCGGACCTCTGTAAACGGTGGCGAGAAATCAAATTGCTGACGTGGAACCCCGTTGGGTTGCGCTGGATTTTTTGCAATTTTTTCTTGGGGTGCACCGTTGGCACGGCGACCCCAGGCTTTATTGTGAAAGCCCGTTGGTGTTGATTGGTTGCTGCCGGATCCCATTGCGATTCGGCCCCTTCCGACCCCGCGTCGGTAGAGCCCCGGTTTGAAAACTACGCATGCCCGCACGCATAACTTGGCCCCTGCCGGCTTTACGCCGGTAGAGCCCCGGTTTGACCAACTGGCCGCGAGTGTTTTCAAACCCTCGTCCCCCCGGCATGAAGCCGGGCGGGGACGAAGCACCGTGTTGGTTTCCGCCGTAGTTCCCAAACCCTGGCTCACCCGGCGTGAAGC
>JAYUVA010000860.1:0-2572 GCA_043754375.1 Candidatus Kuenenia sp.
AGGTCATGGAACTTCCCATGGCCGATCAAGTCCCGGGGCTCTGGCGATTTGCGGCGAAGCTGGCCGAAGATTCCGGACGCAAACGACTGGCGGCCGAACGACTTGAACGCGCGATCCAGCTGGAATTTGCAACTCGCCCGACCGTGATCAACATCCAGACCGTACGCAGTGACTACGCCGAAATACTGGCAAAGTACGAAGAACTGATCACCGCATCGACAACACTGGAACTGGCTCCACCCGCTGACCTCGCGGCTCGAATCGTCCAGGCTGCCGATCAATGGCGAACGCTCGACGAAGATGACAGCGCCGCCTGCCAGACGGCGTCCCGTCTTTTGGCGAAATTGAACAGCAAAGAACTCGCATGGGACTATCTGACGACGCCGCTGGCCGAAAACTCAGGCGAATCGGCTCCCTGGATCGCTCTGGCCCGCAGCCTTGGAACCGACACACAGACAGATCTCGCTGATATGGCGTGGACGCAGGCGTTCGAACTCGAATCTACAAATCCGGAAATCCTGCTGGAACACGCTCGGATGCTGCAAACCTCAGACCGCGAGGTTGCAGCGAAAGTACTGCTGAAACGCGCGATGGACGGCACATGGCAGCCGCGATTCGCAAGTTCTGTTCAACAGTGTCGAGACCTTTTTGAATCGCTTCAACAACGTTGAGTACGTCGTCACTGCACCGGAGCGTCTGCCGCGTTCATTCGCATCCAGACTTCCGGGAGCCGCGAACGGATCAGATCAGCACTGGATGCAGCCAAAAGGGAGATTTCCATCGGAATGCAGATCGTGTCTTCAATCGTGAACTGACCCGGCTGCCGTGCATATTTGTAGTCAAGGTCGAGAGATCCATCCACATTTCTCTTTGCCTCAGCGCATCCCGGGTTGGCAATCGAGATGAAGAACTGATCTTTCCCTGCGGCTCCACGAGCAGCGGGATCGCGAAACAGTTTTCGTCGAGCCATTTCACGAAACAATTTGGTTCTTCTCGGAATTTAGTGGGGGCATGAAAGCTGGCTTCCTGATAATCCGCGATGCAAATCAAGGAGCCTACGAATCGGGCGCATTTGCAGATTCTGAATGCGGTGTAAGTTGCGGTGGTTGGAATCGTCGCTGATAGACTGCGAGCGGTCGATAATGATTCGTTAAACCGCGTGGGCAACGCCCCGCGCTTCGTATTTCAAATCTCAAATCTCAAATACGAAATCTCAAATAGAACAAGCGCGGCCCGCTGGGCACGCGGTTAAACGAGCCAGTGCCAACCGCGTGCCGGTCGATCACGCATTCGGGACAGGCTGCAATCTGGACACATTACGACCATCGGCGTCAATCGCACTGGCTTTCCAGTCGCGTGCGTGGATGATTTCCAGAGCAGCGATGCGGTAGGCTTCGGCCATTGTCGGAAAGTTGAACGTGGCGTTGGCGAACGTATCAACGGACATCTTTCCGATAATCGCCATCTGCCCAAGGTGGACCAGTTCAGTCGCGCCGTCGCCGGCAATCTGAACGCCGAGCAATTTGTCGCCCCGTTCGTCCGCAACCAGTTTCAACAGTCCGGACGTGGACGCCATGATGTGGGCGCGTGCGATCTGATCGAAGTGAACTCGCGCGACCATCGGATTGCCGAACTTTTCAATGGCCTGATGCTCGGTCAGACCCACAGTCGCAATTTCCGGGATCGTATAGATACCTGCCGGCAGCGTTCCCATTCCGGAGTGCATCTTTCCCGACAGCGCATGGCAGGCGGCTCGACGGCCCTGTTCCATCGACGCTGAGGCAAGTGCCGGCGGGCCGATCGTGTCACCAGCGGCGTAGATGTGAGGGATATTGGTCTGGCAGAATTCATTCACGATCAGCAGACCGCGATCTGACGCCTGCAGTCCGGCTTTGTCGATTGCCAAAGTGTCGAGATTCGCGACGCGGCCCAACGCCACAAACGCTTTGTCTGCCTTGATCACTTCGCCGGTCTTCAGTATCGCCCTGACCGAGCTGATCTTATCCCACACAACGGATTCAATTTCACTGTTTCCGCGAAATTCGCCGCCGTTCGCGTTCAACTGCGTGACAAAGAAATCGACGAATTCCGGGTCAAGGAATCCCAACGGCATCTGTGCTTTGTCAAGCAGCGTCACTTTGACGCCAAGCGACGCAAACGTCGAAGCGTACTCACATGCAATCACGCCGCCACCCAGAATGATGATGGAACGCGGCAGGTACGTCATGGAAAGGATGGAATCGCTGTCGAGAATATTCTCGTGATCTACTGCGACATTTGGTGGATTGCGCGGCCGTGAGCCTGTGGCAACGATGATGTTTTCTGCAGTCACGAGCGATCGTCCACCCTTGACGCTGAAAATGGCGATTTCGTGGGGAGACACGAATGCCGCGCGACCGTAGGCGCGTTCTACGTTGGCCTGTTCGAGAAACCTGCGAGTCGTCTCCTGATGTGCATGGACGACTTCATTCAGACGCTTCATCAGACTGGAAATGCTGAGTTCTGCATCGCGGCTGATCTTGTAGACATCTCCGCTGCGACGCTGGAAGGCAGTCAGCGTCAGAGCCGTTTC
>JAYUVA010000861.1:0-6943 GCA_043754375.1 Candidatus Kuenenia sp.
TACTCCCATAATGCTCAGAAAACAGCTCAGGCCTTTGGTATTGGCCAGCATCCGCAGCGTTCCCCGGAATCGTACGCGGTCAAATCCACTCAGCGTACCTTTGATTTTTGTGTCGTGAACACCGAGAAATGTCTGCATTGGCGTGAGTTCCTGGCGAAAGTGGAGGCTTGTTTCATCCGCCACATTACCCAGTGGACTCACGCTTTTACTGTCAATTCGTCCGCCAAGTCCGGTAAAGAGTTCTTTTTAAACAGATCGAGTGAGCCCCTTTTGTCGAGCCCGAGCTGAGCTCAACGCGTCCAAAACGACTGTGCAATAACTGCGCAACTCTTCATTGGGTTGCGGGCGAAGCCCGCGCCAAGACATCCGTGATCAAAAATGTGACAGCAGCAACGATAGTTCCGCGACCGGATTTCTTTGTGCCACGCGAAGATTCTGATCGTTAGTAGTACGAATAGAGTCGGTCAGAAGGGCTGAAGAAGGTAGAAAACACGCGGCACGACCGCATCGTGAGCAGTCGTCGTGCATCACTCCTTGACGACATTTGTCGCCTCGTCGTACGACCGTCACGATCGATTCTAAAGCGGCATTCGATGCCGGTCGATGTGCGTTCCCGGCAAAAAGTGCCGGTTGAAGTGAATCCGGCAAACTGCACATGTTCGTGACGGCGATACAAGTCAGAGAGGAAACAAAGTTTCGGCATTATGGGCATTCAGTATCGCCTGTGCCGAGAAGGTCCCATTCATCAACAATTCGGCAGGACCGCGTGTCTGCCGCATCCTTTGTGGAGGAAGATCCTTGAACGGTTCAACAACAATCCGACGTCATAAAAACTCTGAATTCGGTGGATTCCGGCGTTTTATGTCGATCTGCATGGTGATGTCCCTTGCCGTGGTGTTCTTTGGCATGCAACTCATGATGGTCGGCCCGCTCAAAGGCCGGCTCGACGGCATCCACGCTCGGCTCGAAGAATCCGAAGGCAACATGAAGAAACTGGTCGCCGGCCGGGATTCCGTCTGGAAGACCAACAATTTGCTCACGAGCATTGAAGAACAGGCCAGCCATGTGCAGCGAGTTCAGAAGAGTCTGGCCGACATTCAGAATCTTCGCAGCAGCATTCAGCGTGAGGCCGAATCATCAGCCGTTGCAATGGCCGCGCTTGATCGCATGTCAGCCGTTCAGGAGCGAGTCGTTGCTGGTCAGCAGCAGACGCTGCAGGCTTCCACGCAGATCACGAAACTTGACGAGCTGCTCAGGACGATTATTCACGGCAGCGAAAATGCCGAAGTCGCCAATAACTCCGTGGACGGCATTGTGGCTCTGCAAAATCGGATCATCGCGGCATCCAACAACTACGAACAGGCCAGCGAGGGGATCACTCACCTTGCCGACCTGACGCAGCGCATGGTTGCTCAGTCTGAAGAGTTGAAGATCGCATCAACGCGATTTGACGAATTCGTCGGACTCGCGAATTCCATCAAAGATGCTACGGCCAACCTGGACTCTGCGAAATCGACTGTTGCAGAAATGAATACGCTGCAAGATCAACTGGTTGCATCCGGTGACAAATTAGCTGTCGCTCAGGACAACGCCCGCGTATTGGTTGCGATGAACGATACGCTGAGCGGCGATAGCCTGAAGCTTGAAGCGTCCCGCAGGAATCTGGATTCGCTGGTTGCGATGGGGACGTCGCTGAGCACTCAATCACAGCACGTGGCTGAAGCCATCCAGAATCTTGAGATCATGGACGACTTCCGTACGGAACTTGCGGTTCACGTCAAATCCCTCGAAGGTGTTCGCCGCACGATGATGGATATCGCGATGATGGAATCAACGTTGAGCCGAGTTGCACAGGTTGTGGAACCACTGACGCAGATTGGAAATCTGCGACGGTTGTCGGATGACGAAATGCGGGAAGCCGCTCGCGTGATTCTTGATCGCCGGGTCACCCGGTTCTCACAGTCGGATTCACAGCCTGAAACCGGAGCCGCCACGAGCGAAGTGGCAGTCACGACAACAACCACGACCAGCACCAACGAAGAGTCAGTACCGCTTCCGCCGGAAGCACGATAGGAGTCTGTCGCGATATTCCAGGACCGTGAGCCGCAAGGCGCTAGCGGGTTGTTGATTTAACACCAACCCGAAGCGCCAGCGAGGCGGAAAAGGCGGAAATCCTCGCTGGCGCTTCGGGTTAGTATGGGTTTCGGTTCGAAAACAAGACTAAATCAACAGCCCGCTAGCCGCGGGTAATGGAACTGCAAGAACCGGCGGCTAGCGCCTTGCCGCTCTCGAAACCGGCGGGCTATCAGACAGACTCATGGTCTGGTACATCGGACGCATCTGACGCGCTGCAATGCTGATGCATCCCCAACACTCAAACGGCACGCAGTCCCCCTGCGTGCCGTTTGGCGTTTGGCGTTTGCAGCGACAACTGCTGCTGAGTTGAGTGTGCGTGACCGCAGTTCGATTGTTGGTTATGGTGCCGGCGACAGGGGTAAGGAACGAGGCGCGAGGATTGAGAAATCATGACGTTCTCGTCGCTGTCGGTGGTGTTGGCGCAGGCAGACAGACAGGCAGTTTCCGTGGCGCCGCTGAGGGCTCGGCTCGACGAAGTATCGCACCGTCTCGCCTTCTGCTGGAATTTGCCGGAACCGTCCCAGCCAGCACTCCTGAACCTGAATCCCTCACTGTAGAGACCGCGACCCGGCACGACTACACGGCAGATTTCCGCAAACTGACGCAGGAGTATTTTCTGCGGTTTTAAGGCGTTCAGCCTTCAGGCTGACATCCCATGCGATCCTGAGAGTCCGGCCACAACAGGCGCTGGACAGCTTGCAACGTGGAAGTCGAGGTCTATACTGACATCGGCTTTGGAATCAGTTTTCCAGGCTCAGACGACAACAACTGATCGGTCGTAAAGACCGCATGAACTGAATGAGGATTTTCAATGAGCGTTCGCGTTGGACAACCGGCCCCGGGAGTGGAACTGGCATTGCAGGCGTATGATCGGACAAAAGATGGCACCGATAAGCAGTTTCAGGACATGAAACTGGCAGACTTCAAAGGCAAATGGGTCTGCCTGTATTTCTATCCTCTCGACTTTACGTTTGTATGCCCGACTGAAATCGTGGCCTTCGACAAGGCCCTGGGAGAATTCAAGGACCGCGAGACTGCCGTCCTGACCGCAAGCACGGACAGCGTCTTCAGTCATAAAGGCTGGTGCGACTCGCACAAAGAACTGGGCCAGATCAAACACCTGATGATTGGCGATACCAGCCACGAATTGTCCAAAGCCTACGATGTGCTCGACCCTGCGAAGGGCATTGCTTATCGCGGGATATATCTGATTGACCCAGCCGGTGTCCTGCGCTGGTTGGCAGTCCATGATCTGGGTGTTGGCCGTAACGTGGACGAAGTTTTGCGTGTGCTCGATGCGCTTCAGACCGACAAACTGTGTCCATGTAACTGGAAACCTGGCCAGAGCACGCTGAACTGATAAATATGTCCGATGTATCTTCCCGACTTCATTTTGCTTTGCAGATGGCTGCTGCCGCATCCGAACTCATCCTGAAGCACTATCAGGTGGACGGGCTGCTCGTGGAATCGAAGTCGGACGATTCGCCCGTGACTGTGGCCGATCGCGGAGCCGAACTACTGATCCGGAAAATGCTGGCGGAATCGTTTCCTCAGGACGGCATTCTGGGTGAGGAATTCGAATCGGTTCCCGCCAGGAATGGCTATCGCTGGATCCTTGATCCGATCGACGGCACAAAACCGTTCGTTCACGGCGTGCCTCTCTTCGGGACTTTGATCGGCATCGAATCCGACGCTCGCATGGTGGCTGGCGTCTGTCGTTTTCCGGCACTCGATGAAGTTGTGTACGCCGCAGAAGGTCAGGGATGCTGGTGGCAGATTCGCGATCAGGCACCACGTCGCACGAAAGTGAGTGGCATTACTTCGATCAGCGAGGCGCGGATGATGTTTACGGAACCGACGCACTGGACGACTACGGGCAGGTTTGATTCAATCGTTGCCGTCATGAATCAGGTCAAAGTCGCGCGCGGCTGGGGCGATTGCTACGGTCATGCGATGGTCGCCACTGGTCGCGCAGAAATTGCGGTTGATCCGCTGATGTCGCCATGGGACATTGCGGCTCTGATTCCAATTCTGCGTGAAGCGGGTGGAACGTGTACGGACTGGAAGGGTGTGGAAACTGTCACCGGTGGCGACGGCGTGTCTGTCGTGCCCGCGCTGCGGGATGCCGTACTCTCGGTGCTGAAGAATGCACCTGCGCTCAAGAAATGATCCGAACTGTTTTTACAGGAAATAGCAATGCGACTGTGTTTCTCAATCTGTGTCGTTCTGTTGGTTGCAGGTTCAATGCTGTCCGTCCCCGGATGTTCAGATGGCGGCACTGACGGACCTGAATCTCTGGATGATTCAATGACAAAAATTGAAATCGCTCGGAAGGCTGCACAGTGGAGTCAGTCCGCTGCCCAAAAGCCAGCAGGTACGCCGCCATCGGCACCGCAGACAGCACCGCCGTTGGAAGGAGCCGGAGACAAGCCGCAGACCGGTACATTTACAGTCAAAGTAGAATCGTCGGCAGGCGACTTCACGATTGAAGTGCATCGCGACTGGGCGCCGATCGGTGCCGATCGATTTTACGAGCTCGTCAAAGCCGGATACTACGATGAGTGCCGTTACTTCCGAGTGGTGCCAGGGTTTATGGTGCAGTTCGGGATGAATGGCGACCCGGCAGTGCAGCAGGAATGGGATCGGAATATCAGGGATGATGCTGTTACCGAAAGCAACAAGCGAAGCTACGTGACGTTCGCCACATCAGGCCCGGACAGCCGCACGACGCAGATTTTTATTAACTTCGGCGACAACTCATCTCTCGACGGACAAGGTTTCGCCCCGTTCGGAAAGGTAATCGAAGGTATGGAAAATGTCGATGCGATTGAATCAAAGTATGGCGAATCACCACAGCAGCCCAAGATTGAGTCGGAAGGCAATGCGTATCTGCAGCAGAGTTTCCCGGACCTGGACTTCGTGAAGAAAATGTCGATTGTGAGTGAAACGACCGAGTAGTGTGCGTGATGTAGGATGGACATTCATGTCCGTCGCGTTATACAAAAAAGCGAACGAAACGGACGTTGCTGTAATACACTGTTCGCCATTGCAACACTTTCTGGCCAGAACTCGGACAAGAATGTCCAGGCTACGGGAATCGCACTCGACTCAGAAAGTCAAGCTACTCTTCCCATGCCTTGCTGCGTTCAAGAGCGCGTTCCCACCTTTGCATTTTGGCCTCGCGTTCGGACTTCTTCATTCCGGACGTAAAGGTTGCGTCCGCTTTCCACTGCGAATCGATATCGTGTTTATTCTTCCAGAATCCAACGGCAAGTCCTGCCAGATATGCGGCACCGAGCGCAGTGGTTTCCAGTACCTGAGGTCGTACAACCGGAACGCCCAGCAGGTCCGCCTGAAACTGCATCAGCAGATTGTTGGCCGCAGCACCGCCATCAACTCGTAACTCACGCACTTTCAGTCCGGCATCGGCCTGCATGGCATTCAATACGTCCGCCACCTGGAACGCGATGCTTTCGAGAGCTGCGCGGGCAATATGAGCCGATGTTGTTCCGCGTGTGAGTCCGATGATCAGGCCTCGTGCCCATGCATCCCAGTGCGGCGCACCGAGCCCCGCGAATGCCGGCACGACAACCACGCCGCCTGAATCCGACACCTGTGCCGCCAGCATTTCAATGTCTGCCGACTGGCGAATGATCCCGAGTCCATCGCGCAGCCATTGCACAACTGCACCGGCGATGAAGATACTTCCTTCCAGTGCATACTCAGTCTTCCCATTGATCTTCCATGCGACCGATGTCAGCAGATTGTTCTTTGAATTCATTGGTTTGTCACCCGTGTGCATCAGCATAAAGCAGCCAGTGCCGTAGGTGTTCTTGACCATTCCCGGTCGATGACACATCTGACCAAACAACGCCGCCGATTGATCACCCGCAATCCCCGCGATCGGAATCTCTCCACCAAGCAAGGTCGTGTGTCCAGACACTTCGCTCGACGATCGCACTTCGGGCAGCATTTCCCGAGGCACATCAAACAGTCGCAGCAGCTTTTCGTCCCAGTCACCCTTATGAATATTGAACAGCATCGTGCGGCAGGCGTTGCTGGGATCGGTCGCATGCACGCGGCCTTCCGTCAGCTTCCACAACAGCCATGAATCGACCGTCCCGAACGCGAGTTCTCCTTTGCGTGCCCTTTGCTTCGCGCCCTTGACGTGCTGCAGAATCCATTGCAGCTTCGTGGCCGAAAAATAGGCATCGAGAATGAGTCCCGTTTTTTTGCGGATCATCCGATCGGCTTTCGCGCGGCGAAGCTCGTCACAGACGTCAGCCGTGCGGCGATCCTGCCACACGATCGCATTGCTGATCGCATCCCCCGTGCGACGATCCCACACGATGGTTGTTTCACGCTGATTCGTAATTCCGATCGCAGCAATCTGGCCTGCATCGATCTGAGCATCTCGCAGTACGGCTTTGGCAGTGGCTAACTGGGACCCCCAGATTTCTTCCGGATCATGCTCCACCCACCCCGGCTTTGGAAAATGTTGCTTAAACTCCTGCTGCGCTGAAGCAACGGCGATTCCCGCATGGTCAAACAGGATGGCCCGACTGCTGGTCGTGCCCTGATCAAGTGCCAGTATGAATTTCATAGAAGTACTCTCTTGATTACTTCGACTGTCCCATTTTGTTCGTAGCTCTGCGCGCGGTTGGCATTGGCTCGTTTAACCGCGTGCCCAGCGGGCCGCGATTGTTCTATTTGAGATTTGAAATGCGAAGCGCGGGGCGTTGCCCACGCGGTTAAACGTATGTGCGATCCTCAACCGCGTGCGGGAGACAAGCGAATCCCGGACAGT
>JAYUVA010000862.1:0-4831 GCA_043754375.1 Candidatus Kuenenia sp.
CTGAGATGAAACATCACCTGCCCATGTCGCCGGATTTGGCTCGACGCTGAGTGCGATTCGCAGGCGACCGATCCCAAGGTCGCGAAACTTCATTTCGACGATCAGCTCTGTTCCATTCGCGAAGCCCGCGAGGGGCGATTCAAATTCGAAGATCGCCGCGTTGTCTCTCTTCGCGGTCGTCCGCACCACCCACGCCGTCGCGGGTTTGTCATCGACCGCGTTCGCCAGCGGTTGATCCTGATCTTCAAATGCTGCGAAGGCCGGCTTCAGCTTAAGAACCTGAGCAGCGTCGCCGGCCTGTGGATCGAGCGGACGAGCGGTGACCGTGATCTCGGCAAGTTGAAAACTTCCGTCGCCGCTGAGCCCCGGTCCACGTTGTGGCAGTGACTTGTCGGTGAAGGCATCAAGACGCAGCGACTGGACATTCTTTTGATGCGTCTGAAATGTCAGTCGATACTGTTCTTCATTGCGGACATTCCGACGCTGACCGCGTTGCCGTACATTCGTCCCCGGATTCAGCAGGCCGTCGTGCGCGACGATCCCGCCCGGAAGTTCCTTCAGCCAGGATCGCTCGGCTTCGAGTGCAATCGGTTCCAGTGCCTGCCAGCGAGTCGCTTCGGGTTGCTGTGCCAGGTCGTTGGCCTGCCATGCCGTGAAACGCGCCGGCAGTTCATTCGATGCAAACGCGGTGAGGGCAGTGACAAGAGGTTCGTGTTCGGCCTGGTGTTTCTCGCTCGCACGTTCTGTTGCCGCTGCATCAAGATCCAGCGTGCGCGGGCCTTGCGCCGTCTGGGCCAGAGACGCCGCCAGAGAGTAGTAGTCCTGATGCGGAATCGGATCGTACTTGTGTTCATGACACCGAGCGCAGCCCAGCGTCAACCCCAGCATGGAGCCCCCGATTGTCATCATCATGTCGTCAAGCTGGTCATAGCGAATCCGCTCGACGGTCTTGGCCGTGATCTGCCCGGGATATGGCCCGGCCACGAGAAATCCGGTGGCTGCCGCACCTTCAATGTCATCAGGGGCGAGCACATCCCCGGCCAACTGCATCCGTACGAACTGATTGTAGGGCATGTCATCGTTGAGAGCGCGAATGACCCAGTCGCGATAGTGATAAGCTCCCGGACGAAAGCCATCGAATTCATAGCCTCCGCTCTCGGCGAAACGTGCGGCGTCAAGCCAGTGGCGCGCCCATCGCTCACCATACGCGGGCCTCGCGAGCAGTTCATCGACGACCTTCTCAAACGCCTGCGGCGACGTGTCCGCGACGAATGCGGATACCTGTTCCGGAGTCGGCGGCAGGCCGATCAGATCGAAGCACGCCCGGCGGATCAATTTTTCTTTGCTGGCCGGGTGATTCGGCTTCAACCCCTGCGCCTCCTGAGCCTGTCGGATGAAACCATCGACCGGCTTCTGCGCGTCCGGCAACGCGACTTCTTTCAGCGGCTGGAACGCCCACCACTGTTTACCTTCGTCGAGGTTGATCTCGCGCTTCGGTTTGACTGGTGCCTCGCCATCGCGCGGGTCAGGTGCTCCGAGATCGATCCACTTTGCGAAGTCGGCGATCACTTCATCAGGCAGCTTGCCGGTGGGAGGCATTTCCATGCCATCATACTTCAGCGCTTTAAGCAGCAGACTCTCCGCCGATTTCCCCTTGACCAGCACCAGTTCACCCGATTCACCGCCTGTCGCGATTCCAGCCGCTGAGTCGAGATACAACTCGCCCTGCAGCTTCTTATTATCCCGTGCTTCAACCGAGTGGCAGCCATAACAATGCTCCACCAGTACCGGGCGAATCTTCTGTTCGAAGAACTGCACGCCTTCATTATCCGCAGCTTGCGAGACCATCGGAACCGTAATGGCCAATGAAATGGCAGTCTGTATCAGCGTTCTCATGGGAGGGGGGAATCTGTGTTGGGATAAAGTCATTTGGCGACCACTTTCTCAAGAAACTGCGGCAGGTAGTCGCGCCACAGCTTCCATTCATGACCACCCTCGGTTTTGACGTAATCATATTTCACACCAGCGGTTCGTAGTTGCTCGACGAATTTGTCGTTGCGTTCCAGCAGAAAATCCTTGTCGCCGATCGGTATCCAAAGATGTCTCAGGGTGTTGGCGACAGGATCAGTGCCGGACAATGACGGATATTGCTGCAGCAAGGCTGGTGTTTCCAACTCCGGCGTCGCAGCACTGAAAGCTCCGATCGAAGAGAACTTGTCGATATTCCTCAGTCCCGTATCGAGAGCATGTCCACCTCCCATCGACAAGCCGACGATCGATCGTCCGGCGGCGTCAGTTCGGACATGGAATCTTTCTTCAAGATATGGAAGAAGATCTTTCGTGATGTCTTTTTCGTAGAGATCGTTGTTGCGTTGAAAATAGTTTTCGGGTCGTTCGCTGAGCTGAATCGGTTCAGGGTGACCGTAAGGCATCACGATGATCACGGGCTCAATCCGGCCTGCCGCGATCAGATTGTCCGCAATCAGGTGAGCCCGACCGACATCAGTCCATGCCGTTTCATCGTCCCCATAACCATGCAACAACACGACCAATGGATATGTCTGATCATTTGACGATTCATATCCCGGTGGCGTGTAGATCATCACGGGGCGAGAACGGCCAACGCTCACGGACGGATAGATCATGCGACGGACTGTCCCATGAGGCACATCGGTAAACTCGGTCAGCAGCGGCGGCGTTCCCGGGATTTCAACCATGCTCGCAAGCGTCAGCCATTTCTTAACCCGGCGATTGGATGGATCAATCATGTCGGTTCCATCGACTTTGAACGTGTAGTCGTAGATCTGCGGTGCCAAAGGCTCGCTGGTTCCCTCCCAGACTCCTTTGTCATTCTTCGTCATCGGTAATTTCTTTCCGGCCAGTGACACCTCTACTTCCGCCGCGTTTGCCGCCCGTAATCGCAGTGTGACACGACCGTCGCTGTGAACTTCGGGGGACAAAAGACTTTGAGCAATGGCGTCTGACATCAGGCAACCTGTAGCCATGAGAATAGTTGTTACGGACAATACGATTCGACGAAGTTGAGGGAATGCCACGATTGTTAAACTCCAGGAGTCTGTTTGAATACCGCTGTTCTTGTGAGCGGCAAGGCGCTAGCCGCCGTTTTTTTCAGGTATTTCAGTACTGGACACCGGCGGCTAGCGCCTTGCCGCTCACGATGCAGGAGTATCAGGACAGACTCCTACCGCAGATGCGAATCTGCAAACGTCAGATACTGGTCCCAGTCGTAATCCGTCACATCATGTTTTCCGGTTCGCATGTGGTATGCCACATCAACCTGCACGGGTGAATCGACGGCTGGCATCTTATCCGATTCAAACAACTTCTTCCCAAACAAACGGAACGCCGGACCAGCGTGATACAGTCCGAGATATTCGCCATAGGGATCTGCCCAGGTGTCTTCTTCGGCACTCGCCACGTAAACAGGCCGCGGTGCGCTGAGAGCAATCAGCATGTGGCTGTCCACCGGCATTTCGGCTTCGTTATTGTTGTACCTGCGATGATTGACGCAGAACCAGTGAGGGAATGACGTGTTGATTCGATTGACAGTCTCACCAAAAATCCGCTTGTCCAGTGCCGCGCCGCCACACCCGGATTCATTGGCGATCACCATGGCAAATCGTTGATCCGTCGCACCAGCCCAAAGTGATGTCTTGCCAAGTCGTGAATGTCCGAAGACGGCCACCTTCTTTGCGTCGATCGCCTTGTCTGATTCGAGCACATCCAGCGCGCGACTCAAGCCCCAGGCCCAGGCACTGATGGAACCGCCCGCATCGCCAGCGCGCGGTGAATTGCCTTTTTCGAACAGGGCATGGATGCCGTTTTTGAATCCATCATCGAAGTCCGGATCGACATCGCCGTAATAGATCGTGACCAGTCCGTAACCCCGACTGATGATCGTGGACACGGCCCAGCGGCTGGATTCTGAGCCACGAGATGCCTCCGTCGCCTTGTTGTCTTCGATGCCCTGATCTTTGTTGTTTCGCATCCATGATTCGGTCAGATGAATGCGGGGATCGTTTTCAACCGCATGGTTGCCGTTAAAATTGTATCCGAGAAATGCGGGGACTGACTTCGTGGCATTCGCGGGCGTGTAGATCAGCAGATCCATTTGCGGCCCGCTGTCGTCGTCTGAAAAGTATACCGTCACTTCGCGACGAAGCGCCTTGCCATCCAGAGCATCAGACACGGATGAGCGAACTTTCGTGCGGAGCGAAATCTTCCCGGCTGGCAGAGTTCCGAACACATGCTCTTCGAACATTCTGAGGATTTCGGGGCGGCGCTTCGTATTCCATGCGTCGGCAGAATCGACCACCGTACCATCCTCACACTTCAACAGTTCCGGCAGCGTATACGGAGGCACTTTGGATTCGTCATCATTGAACTCTTCCGCGTGCAACATCAATGGACTCCGGATGGCGATCAGCAGAAGGCAGCAGACAAGCCCTGATCGCAGGCGGTTTCGTGGATCAATCATAGGAAACATGTGAGATTTCTCCGGCGGGACGGGTCGGGGCGTGTGCGGGGATGGAGTGCGCGTTCAGCATCATCGCGAAATTCTGAAAGAACTCAATCTATTGAGAGTCCAGCATGTCGTCCGTGCGAAAACGATGCCGCAAGGTGGTCACCATAATTCGACCTCGATACCATGATGACATTGTGACAGCGGAATCACAGTCGCAAAGCGACTGAGCTACGCGGGATCCAGGGACCGGGCGGACGCTGGCGGGCTGTTGATTTAGTCCCCGATTTCGCATCTTTGTTTACCGCCGAGCCGGAGGCGACGGCTCGCGGAATAGCCGTAAACGAT
>JAYUVA010000863.1:0-6618 GCA_043754375.1 Candidatus Kuenenia sp.
CATAATTGCCGTACGCCTGATAGATCTCGATCATGGTGAATTCAGGATTGTGAGTCGCATCGACTCCTTCGTTTCTGAAAACTCGACCGATTTCGTAGACTCGTTCAATCCCGCCGACCATCAATCGCTTCAGATGCAGTTCCAGGGCGATCCTGAGGTACAGTTCCATATCGAGCGCGTTGTGGTGCGTGACAAACGGACGCGCGGCAGCTCCGCCAGCAACAGCGTGCAGCACCGGTGTTTCGACTTCGTAGAAATTCTGACTTCGCAATGTCTGACGCACCGAATCGATGATTTTTGACCGCTGCAGCATGCGATCCAGCACGCCTTCGGTGTAAATCAGATCCAGATAGCGCTGACGGACGAGCGTCTCTTCGTCTTTCAGCCCGTGAAATTTCTCCGGCGGTTGCGTGAGGGACTTGCACAATACGGTCAGCTCTTTGACAAACACGGACACTTCACCCGTGTTTGTGCGACGCAGAACGCCGTCGATACCGATGATGTCGCCGTCGTCCAGCGCGCTCATCAGCTCCCATTGCGGTTCAGTCAATTCGCCACGCGAAAACAGCAGCTGAATCCGTCCGGTTTGGTCCTGCAGGTCGATAAATCGCAGCTTCCCGGCTTTGCGTCGTCCACGAATACGACCGGCCACTCGAACCGTGTCGCCATCAATCCCGGATTCAGCCGGACAGCGCTCTCGAACGCCAGAAATCGCTTCGTGATTGTCGAACCGCTGTCCCCAGGGATCATGTCCCAGAGACTGAATTTTCTCCAGTTTCTCCAGTCGAGCGAGTTCGAAGCGGTCGGGTTTTGAGCCTGCGGTCATTAACACACGTTAGCCAATGCGCGCCAAAACCGCAGTAAGAATGCAGTCTTAGGGCTCTTTTGAGATTCGAGAGACGTTGAGTTTTCCGGCAAGTTGAGCCGCCGGTGAGATCGAAACGGCGGATCTTGCTGGAAATCGCCGTTTTGGTCAATGCCAGCATGAATGTAGGATGGACATTCATGTCCGTCGCACGGCCAGAAAACCTCGTCGAAGCCAAGGATCGTGCATTTCCGATGTCCATTGTCTTTGGGACGCATTTTGGTCCGGCCTACGGGCTTTGGAGTGCAATGACTTGTCATCGCTTTCTTTTTCAAGGCTCATGTTGTGTGGTCTGAAGACTTCCGTGGTAAGTAATCCCAGAATAATTCCTGTTGGAGCAACGCGGGAAAATGAAAGCGGCGACAAGTCGCCGCACTCCAAATTGCTGCACCATTGCAATTGCACCCACCTCAACGCGACAATGCATTATTGTCCCAGGCTTGGTGCTTTGTCGGTCGTCTATTGATGTGTGCCACTGCCCACAATGAACCTATGTCAAAGCACCTAAAATCCCCACCCGCCCCCAAAGCAGGTTCTGAGAATGCTCCTACCTCGCCGTTCCAATTTGACCACTTCCCTTCTGTGCTGCAGCGGAATTCTGCTGGCATGGTGGGCTACTGGCTCAGGTCCGCCCTCGGTCGCCGCTGCAATCGACGAACCGACGGATACCGACGACGCCAAGGCGACGTTCTTCCGCGAAAAAGTTCTACCGCTCCTGGAATCGCGCTGCTTCGAATGCCACGGGCCGGACAGTGAAGCGAAGGGTGATCTGAAACTCAGTTCCCGTGCGACGATGCTGGCAGGCGGTGAAACCGGCCCCGCGATTGTTCCGGCGAAGCCCGACGAAAGTCTGCTCATGCAGGCCGTGCGGTACGAGGCCCTGGAAATGCCGCCTCGCAGTCGGATGCCCGATGAGGAAATTGAAATCCTGAGTCAGTGGATCGCAGACGGTGCGGTCTGGCCGGATGACGGCGCACCCGAAGCCGTCGATAAACCGAAAGCCGCGTTTCCACTGCAGGAACGCATTGCGTCGCACTGGGCATGGAAGAAGATCGAACGTCCGGCTGTCCCCGATGTCAAGCAGGCAGACTGGCCCGCGAGTGACACTGATCGATTCCTGCTGGCCAAGATGGAAGAGGCCGGAATTGCCCCGACACCGGATGCAGATCGCCGAGCCTTGCTGCGACGACTGTATTTCGATCTCGTCGGTTTGCCACCGACGATCGAACAGCAGGACCAGTTCTTTAACGATCCGGCTGAGACACCGGTGGCGATGGAAAAAGTGGCAGATGAACTGCTCGCATCGCCGCAGTTTGGCGAACGCTGGGCGCGGCACTGGCTGGACCTTGTGCGTTATGCCGAAACACTGGGGCATGAATTCGATTATCCGTTGCCGTATGCATGGCGCTATCGTGACTATGTGATTCGAGCCATCAACGCCGACGTGCCGTACAACCAATTCGTCCGCGAACACATCGCCGGCGACCTGATGACCGAACCGCACCGCCATCCGGAATTGGGTTTCAACGAATCCATTATTGCCACGGGTTTCTGGTATCTCTGCGAAGACAAGCATGCGCCGGTGGACGTCAAGGGCGAAGAAGCGTCACGTATCGACAACCAGATCGATGTCTTCGGCAGAACATTCCTCGGCCTGACCATCGCCTGCGCTCGCTGCCATGATCACAAGTTTGATGCGATCACGGCAGACGACTATTACGCGCTGTCTGGATTCTTGCAGAGTTCCCGGCGGCGCGTAGAGTGGATTGATTCGCATGGTGAGACGAATAAGTTACTGGATCAGTTGAAGGCAGAGAGGGCAAATGCTTCGACCGCATTGAACGCCGGTATGGAAAAAATCCGCGTTGATGTCCGCGAAAAGCTGTTCTTGCGGGCAATGGGCGAGCCAGCGACACGCGACGATGATCTGATTACTGATGATCGGGTGGCGAGACTGAAGGAAATGTTGTTAGATCCGAAGTCTAAAGACCTTTCGAATCCGTTGGCTCTGTTGGCAAGCGTGGTTCAAAAACCATCGGAACAGTCAGACTCAGACGCCATTCAGGATTGGCTCAATACTCGCGTTAAAGCGTTCCGAATATTGGACGACGTAATTCGATCTTCGATTGGGAGTGTCCGAGAGCAAGCGGACACGTCTAAAACGCTGACGTTTGCGGACCTGCGTGTTGGATTGCCTGCGGACTGGCATGCATTTGGTGCAGCGTTTTACGATTTCGGTGGCACAACAGGCGGCGTTGGGCGAGTTATCCGTGACGCTCCACATGATCCGCACTGGACAGGGGTTGTTGGTGCCAGTGGCGACGTTCTTGTGAGTCGCGGTGGCGTCGTCAAGGGCGGCGGGGGCTTTGGAGAAGGCTTTGGCGGTGGAGGCTTTTTCGGTGGCCACCCGAGCGGCTTTGCCGGTGGCGCTAGCGGCTTTAGCCGTGGATCAAGTCATCTATATGTATCACGCAGCTGGGGGACCGCCATTAGCTGGACGCAAAGTGGCAGCATACCTGACAGCGATGCGAATATTCGTTCAGCCAGCCTGTCGCCGAAACTCAAAGGCGAATTGCATTCACCAGAGTTTGAACTTACGCACCCCGAAATCCATATTCTGGCAGCAGGAAAAGACGCTCGCGTTCGCCTCGTTATTGATGGCTACGTGATGAATGAATTCAGTGAACTGCTGTTTGGCGGGTGCCGACAGCCGATCGATACTGATGGGGAGTTTCGCTGGATCAAAATTGCCGGCGATGTGAAACGATACCTCGGACATCGTTGTCACCTGGAATTTCTTGACGACGGAGATGGCTGGTTCGCTGTCCGTGAGGTTAAGTTCGTCGCGGAAAATGACAACGGGCCAGCACCGCGACTGGAGATTTGTGGAACAAACTTTGCCATGGAGATTACCTCGGATCTGTCTCGCAGAGATCTGACTCGCGAATGGGCAAAAGCTGCTGCCACCGATCCGGCTTGGAGAACATTGGCTGTCCGTCTCAAACTCCTTCCAGACGAACAGCAGGCCGCATTCGACAATGCCTCGGCGGCATGGATGAAACTTGCTGAGCAGCCTCAACCCGGCGATCCGGTACTTGTCATGTGCGATGGTTCGGGCGAAGACGAATACGTCTTTATTCGTGGCAACCACAACAATCACGGCCCGACGGCGAAACGGCACATGCTGACGGCATTGGACGGTGGTGCCGAATTGCCATTCGACATGCATGGCAGCGGGCGGATGGAGTTAGCAGATCGCGTGCTCGCCGACAGCAATCCGTTTACGGCACGTGTTGCAGTCAATCGCGTCTGGCAGCATTTGTTCGGTCGAGGCATCGTCGCATCGTCGGACAACTTCGGCGTCCTCGGTGAAGCGCCGACGCATCCGGAACTGCTCGACCTGCTGGCCGACGATTTCCGAAACGACGGCTGGTCACTGAAACGGCTCATCAAACGCCTGGTCCTCACCCGAGCCTACCGGCTCAGCAGTCAGCGCACTTCATCGGTCGAACAACTCGATCCGACCAACAGGCTGCTGCATCGATTCAGCATACGGCGACTGGAAGGCGAAGTGATTCGCGACACGATGCTGTCAGTGTCCGGTCAACTGGATAAAACGATGTACGGAGCTTCGGTGCCCGTGTATCTTTCCAGCTTTATGGAAGGACGCGGTCGTCCTGGATCATCCGGTCCGCTCGACGGCGCTGGTCGTCGCAGTATCTATCAAGGCGTCAATCGCAACTTCCTGAATCCGTTCATGCTCGCCTTTGACACGCCTCAACCCGCAACCGCCATCAGCCGTCGCAGCGTCTCAAACGTCCCGGCTCAATCGCTGATCCTCATGAACAACGAGTTCGTCCATCAACAAGCCAACGTCTGGGCAAAGCACCTGCTGAAGGCGGGCCTGCAAAACGACGCCGAGATTATCAAGCTCGCCTACCGCTCCGCGTTCGCTCGTGAACCGTCAGAAACGGAACTTGCATCGCTGCTGGAATTTGCTCGATCTGATGCAGCCAATCCCGCTGACTCAGCAACTGCATTGCAGGATGAATCCATCCTGACCAGCCTGTGCCACGTGCTGCTCAATCAAAAGGAGCTGCTGTTTCTGGAGTAGGCCAAACATCGTAGCCGTCTCGCTCCGCCGAGACGAGCCTTCAACAAGGCCACTCGATCAAAGAGCCCATGTGCGATGTTCGGCAGATCGCCATCACCAACCCTTAATTGAGTTTTGGGCCGTTCCCTGCGACGAAGTCAGCAGGAGTGAAGGGCACACCGAATCACCGTCCTGGTCTGCCTGCGCTGCCGCTTGTCACGCGACAGCCCGCGAGTTTCGCGACATACCTACGATCAATCCCACTGCGATCAGGCTCACCAGCAGATTGGTTCCGCCGTAGCTGATAAAGGGATGAGGCACACCTTTCGGCGGAACCAGCGCCGTGACCACGGCAATGTTGGCCATTGCCTGGAAAAGCAACTGCACCAAAAGCGTTGTTCCCAGAATCCATTCGAACGAGGTACGCGGCAGATGCCGCAGCACTGAGCGGCCGGCCAGAAAAACGGCCATCCAGACGAAGCACACGGCCAGCGTTCCAATCAACCCGAGTTCCTCACCGATCACGGCAAACACAAAGTCCGTATTGGCTTCGGGCAGGTAGCTGAGTTTCTGCCAGCCGCTGCCGATTCCGGTTCCTTCCAGACCACCAGATCCGATCGACATCAACGATTGGCGAATCTGCCATGGTGCCTGACTCAGATCGTTCCACGCATCCATGAACCCTGAAATTCGCTCTGCCTGATACGGTCGAAGAATGACTAACGAAGCGGCGGCCGGAATCGCGCAGCAGGCACACGTCACGAAATACCGCAATGGCCAGCCACCAAGAAACAGCGTGAGCGCATAGCCGGTCAGCAGAAACACGGTCGCACCAAGGTCCGGTTCAATCGCAACGAGTGGAGCCACAATCAGGATTGGAAACAGAACCCCGGGAACGGTCTTCAGTCCAAATCCGGATGTGTTCCGCAATTTGACCAGCATGGAAGCTGCAAGAACCGGCATCACAATTCTTCCGAGTTCAGACGGCTGCAATGAAAGCCCGGAAAAACGAAGCCAGCGTTGAGCCCCGTTGATGCGACTGCCGATGCCCGGCAACAGAAGGATCACTAACAGAACCAGAAGTACCGCGAACATCCGCACGGCGTGCCGCTGCAGCCATTCGGCCGAAATATTGGACGCAACCCAGGCACATGCCAGCGATAACGCGAGATAAACCAGATGGCGGCCAAGAAATACGGAATCCTGTTCGCTGGGCCGCGACGTCAGGCTCGCGCTTTGCACCATCTGCACGCCTACACAGATCAGGACACCCACGAGACACACGAGCAGATGCTGCATCCTGGTGCGATCATAGATCGCAGAATGAAGTCGAGCGGTCAAGGTATCCGGCTCAGGATTGAAATCCGTAACGTTGTTCATAACTTGTGATCAAAGTCGATTGCGAAAGTAGTCTGCAATTGCGTACGCTTCCCCCCGCCGAGGGAACGGCCAGTCGTTTTACGGCTGCCGGACAGGGACGTCCACTTTTCTTATTCGGCATTTGAACAGGATGATATCGATTCCCACCATGGATCGATCACTGTGGCGGCTGAGTGGCGTGCCGATTAAGTCGCATGGCGACTGAATGGTGTGGGTAAGGACTGCGGTTGGTAACGATTTCGCCGTCATCTTCACGTCAGATCCCCGACGAAAACGAGAA